>JBMYUK010000411.1:0-2877 GCA_049605275.1 Phycisphaeraceae bacterium | reverse complement strand
ACGCGTTCGATGCGAGCGGCGATCAGGCGGACGCGATGAGTCCGAGGCGGCCGAGTTGGACGTCGGGGTCGGGCAGGGACGTGCGCTCGCCGAAGAGCCCGGCCGAGCCGCAGTTGAGATACGTTCCGTTCTCGACGGTGAAGTAGCGGAGCCGGCTGTGGCCGGGCAGGATGCGGGTGATGACACGCCAGACGCCGGGCTGAGCGAGGTCTTCGGTCATCTCGACCCATCGGCTGGGCATGGTCGGGCCGTCGACGGCGAGGAAGACCTGCTCGGCGTCCCCGGGCTTGGTCGTGAAGTGCCAGGTTTCACCGATCTCGTCGATCTGGCCGATCAAGGGATTCATGTCTGCGGTCTCCGAGCGGTCGACTGTCACGTAACGTCCAACGAAGCTCATTTATTCGATGCGTTGTCGGTTCACGATGCAACGCTGAGGTTGTGCGGCACGACGAATCCCGAACGGGCAATATCGACGCGATAAGTGACGCAGTTTAGTCACGCGAAACCGCTCGGCCTGCTGCTCACGAAAAGCTGACCGATTGGCGGGGACAGGATGAAGGGGCGGCGGTCAGGCGGCGCGCTGATTCGATGCGGATTGCTCGATCGGTTGGCTCAAAGCGTCGGGTGTGACGCCTTTCGATCCTTCGTTGCCGAGCGATTGAGACGGGGTTTGTGCGGCGTGCTTTGCATCAGCGCGAGCAGGAAGACCGAGACGCTGTACATCGCGAGGATGCCGAGCAGGCCGTGCAGCGCGTATTCTTTGGGTTGGCTGTCGAGCATTCGATGGAGGAAAAAGAGATCGCCGTTGGCGTTCAACCAGTCTTGCAACGGCTTGGCTGAGAGCGTGGAGGCGAAAGGCGCGTTGGGGAAGTCTTCTTTGAAGATGCGCGGCATGTCTGGGGCGCAGGCCCACACGCCGCCGACCGTCATCCAGACGGGCACCCAACGCATTCCGCGTCGCAGGCACAGCGCGGCGATCCCCGTGGCGACGCCAGCGCCGGCCATGCCGACGGCGAAATGCATCGTGGTAAAAGCCATGGCTCGTGCTCGGTCTTCGGGTGGGTGAAGGGCAGGACCCGCTACGCGGCGTCGCGTTTGACCCGTCGTCGCGGCGCGGAGCGATCTTGCGCGGCGTCTGCGTAATAGATCGGCTCGTGGGGCGCGAGGGTTTGGAGCAGTTGCCACATCTTCGACGCGGCGCTCGGCCAACTGTGTCGATCCAGCGCCCACTGCCGGGCCAATTCGCCGGTTGCGCTCGCTTGGCCGGGCTGGGTCCAGACCTTGTCGAGGCCCGATAGCCAGTCGTCCGGCCGCTTGCAAACGATCATCGGCGGGCGACCCTCGCCGAACGTCAACCCACGCACCGCCTTGGGCGACGCGAGGATCGGCATGCCCATCGCCGCCGCTTCCAACAGCTTATTTTTGATCCCGTGGCCGCAACGCATCGGCATGATCGCGGCGCCCGCCGTCCGGAGATAAGGACGCAGGTCCGGCACGTCCGGCAGCACCTCGACGCCCGGCTCGTCCGCCAGCGCAAGCACCGCCTCGACCGGGCGACGCCCCATGATCGTCAGCTTCGCATCCGGGCGGCGATACGACGCGTGCCGCCAGACCCTGCGAACGAACCAGCGGATCGCGTCGACGTTGGGCTCGAACGAAAGATCGCCCCAGAATGCGCACGTCCTCGGCAATCGCATCACGCCCGGGTCCGGTGCGAACGCCTCGGTATCGACGCCGTTGCGAATCGTCTCGGCCCGGCAGCCGCCAATAATGCCTAAGCGGCGCGTGTCCGTCGGACTCACGCCGATCGCCGCGGACAATCGCATCGCCGGATTGCCGCGATTAAAGAGCGCTTGCATCAGTCCGAACACGACCGCCAGCCGCGCCCGGTGCCGCAGCCCTCCGAGCCCTTCGCGACGCAGCATCGACAACTGAAAGCTGACCGGCTCGTCCGCCGCGTACCACACCCGGGGCAGGTTCGGATACGCCCAACTCAATCCGCGCAGGAGCACCGGCCCGTGCTGACCGACCGCGATGACCGCCGCCGGGCGAACGCGCTCGACCAGTGTCAATAGGCCCGCGAGTTCGCGACCGCTGAGCGCCTGGTGCGAAGCGACCTTGCAACGCAACCCAAACCCCTTGCCCTGCCAACCGAGCGAAAACCGCTTGATGTCGGCAGCGCTTGCGCGGGGCCAATCGATGTGCCGCTCGCTCAACCAGCCCGGCATCGTCTGGTCTGCCGGGCGAAGCGTCGCCGCGGCCACGCGCAGACCCGCCTCGCGCAGCGCCTTGAGCATGTTGACCCCGTGCACGCGAAAGCCCCGGTCCAGCGGCCAAAGCGGCAGCTCGCTGACCAGCAGCACGTCGAGTTTCGGCTCGGGGTTCAGCTTCATCCCATGGCCTCCGCCTTACGCGGCGCTCCGCGCTTCGCGACCGCGCGATCGCCGACGCCGACTGCGCGACGCCACGTCGAACACCGCCGCGTACCGCTCCGCCGCCTCCGCCCAGCGAAAGCGACCCACCTGCTGCGCGCCGCGCGCGACTAATTCGCCGCGACGCATCGGGTCTTTCATCAGACGCGTGATCGCGCTCGCCAACGCCGTCGCGATGCCCGGGGGGACCAACTCCGCAGCATCGCCCGCCACCTCCGGCAGGCTCGTCGTGTCAGACGTCAGCACCGGCGTCGCCACCGAAAACGCCTCGAGAATCGGCAAGCCAAACCCCTCCGATAGGCTCGGGTACAGCAGCGCCGACGCGCCGCTTAAGAGCACCGGCAAGTCGACCTCGCTCGCAAAGCCGTGCAGAGCGACCTGGTCCTGCGTGCCCAGCGCCTGACACAGGCGATGCATCGCCAGTCGGGTTTGCTCGTCCAGGCCG
>JBMYUK010000410.1:0-2879 GCA_049605275.1 Phycisphaeraceae bacterium | reverse complement strand
AGCATGAATTGCCGATCGACGCCGTACCTTTGCAAGACCGCATCGATGTCGCCGATGTCGAGCGTTTCTCGCTCGACGGTGACGCCCCAGGGCACGACGATGCCGCGCTTGGGGTGCAGGCCGTGCTCATCGACGAGCCGCTTGCGGGTGTACTTGCTCGGGCTGATGACGGCGGTGGCTTTCGCGCTGGCCGAGGCGACCGCCTGCTCGAAGCGTTGGAGTTCCTGGCTGTCGCGTCCCTCGGGCAGATCGAGCGGGATGAGGTCGTGCAGCGTGACGACGGTGGGCACGGGCATCCAATTCGGGCAGGCGTTGGCCGGGCAGTGCAGGACGTCGCACTGGTCAAGCCACGCGGCGGTCGGTAGGCGGAGCTGCGTCCAGGCGTCGTAGCGATCGCCGGGGATCTCGATCGGCCGAGAAACAAAGTTGCTCGGCAAGTCCTCGCCGGCGTAGCCCGGGTCTCGGTGGTAGGCGTAGATGGTCCAGTCCGGCTTGACGGCGGCCAGACGCTGATAGAGCCGGAGCAGGCTCTTGCCGATGCCCCGTCGTTGCGGGCTAAACAGCGTTCTCGCGTCGAGGCCAATCCGCATGAAAGTCGTCTCCGGGCGGTTCATTCTGATATCTTTATCGGCTTGCCCGGCTTTTCGCGATGAATCGAAGGCTCGCTTGCGCATTCATCCCTAGATCAAAAGACCCGTCGGTAGGTTATTACTCGCGTTCGGGGTAAACCGCGGTCCCATTTCTGCCGAAAACAATCTTGGAAATCGACGGTGGGGGGGCACGCACGGGAAAGGTGCTGTGATCCACCGAGACATGATTCAACTCGAGAGCTACCAAGGCCCGGTTCGCCCAACGCGTGCGAAGCGAGGCCTGTCAGTACATGGACCAGCGCCGTCGCGGCGATCCGATACGGGGAGGTTGCGATGAAGCCACCGGTGCATCCCAAAGAGGAAGAACGCCTCGCTTCGCTCTACAACCACGAGATCCTCGATACCGGCGCGGACCAGTCGTTCAACGACCTCGCGCAACTCGCCGCGCAGCTCTGCGACGTGCCCGTCGCGCTGGTCAGCCTGATCGACCGCGACCGACAGTGGTTCAAAGCCCGGCTCGGCCTCGAACTCGAGCAGACCAATCGCGACGTGTCCTTCTGCGCCCACGCCATCTGCGAAGACGGCACGCTCGTCGTCGAAGACGCGACGCAGGACGAACGCTTCCGCGACAACCCTCTAGTCACGCCGGACAACGGCATCCGCTTCTACGCCGGCGCCAAAGTCTGCGACGAGGACGGGCTGCCGCTCGGCACGCTCTGTCTCATCGACCACCAGCCGCACACGTTCAGCGAGGACAAGCGACGCCAACTCGAACAACTCGCCAAGCAAGCCGGCCATCAGCTCACGCTGCACCGCCTGCTGCTCACGATGTCGAACGCCAGCCAGCGCGATCCGCTCACAGGGTTACGCAATCGTCGCGGCCTGATCGCCGCGATGCACAAGTACAAGCTCAAACCCAACCAGATTCAGGCCGTGATCTATCTCGACCTGCAACGCTTCAAGCCGATCAACGACAGCTTCGGCCACGCCATCGGAGACGATATCCTCCGGCAGGTCGCCGAGCGATTGCGAAACGCCATCGATCGATGCGTGTGCGTCGCGAATCAGACTCAAGCGATCCTCTCGCGCATCGGCGGCGACGAATTCGTCGTCAGTGTCCACACCCGTCACGACGAGCAGTGGGTTCAACGCGTTCTCGCCGAGGCCATGGTCCAGTCGCTGGTTGAGCCCTTCGAAGCCGATGGCCAGTCGTTTCACCTCGGCTCGGTCGCGGGCGTCGCCGCCTCGCTGCCCGGCCAGCGCCTCGCCGCCAGCGAAGCGATTTCCAACGCCGACATCGCGATGTGCAAAGCCAAGATCAAGGGCCGATCCGTCATGCGATTCGACCAGGTCATGCGCGACCAGTTGGAACACGAGATGGAAATCGAAAGCGCGCTGCGTCGCGCGGTCAAAGCGGGCGGCGTCATCACCGCCGCCTTCGAGCCGATCATGAACCTTCACACCGGCAAGGTGCTCGGCTTCGAGGCGCTTGCGCGGTGGACCGACCCGGTCATCGGCCGCGTCCGACCCGACCAGTTCATCCCAATCGCCGAACGCACCGGCTTGATCGATCAGGTCTTCCACGCCGTCGCGTCTCAGGCGCTTCGCGTTTGCAAGTCGCTCGACGACGAGTCGCAGCAGAACCTGTTTTTCTCGGTCAACCTCTCGAAAACGCAGCTCAACGACGATCGGCTCTTCAAGCAACTCGCCGATCTCACCACGGAGTACGGCGTACCCGCGAGCCGGCTGCACCTCGAGGTCACCGAGTCGCTGGTCACCAGTTCCGACGACATGATCGACAAGCTGCACCGCCTGCGAAAGATCGGCCACCCGCTGATGCTCGACGACTTCGGCACCGGCACCTCGTCGCTGTCTTGCCTGCAGGCCTATCCCGTGCAGTGGATCAAGATCGACCGCGAGCTCACCGATGCGGCCGACAAGTCGCGCAACTACGCCGCCATCGTCCAATCCGTCGCCGACCTCGCGTCGAACCTGGGGATGCAGCTCATCGCCGAGGGGGTCGAAGCGGTCGAAACGATCCCGCTGTTGCAGGGCATGGACGTCGGAGCGGCGCAGGGCTGGTACTGGTCCAAGCCGCTCGAGCCCGGCCACGTCGGCGAGTGGTTGGAGCGTCGCGATGCCGAGCGGCTCAGCCTCGCCGACGTCGCCTGACCCGCGGTTTAGCGACGGACGCCGCCGGGTTCGAGCTCGAAAAACCGCGGATTCAAGTCGGCGAGCGGCTCGCGCAGCTCAAGGGCGCGGGCAAGGCGAACCTGTTGATCGTGCCGA
>JBMYUK010000409.1:0-2886 GCA_049605275.1 Phycisphaeraceae bacterium | reverse complement strand
TATGGTTCCCAGCGGACCTCGATCGTCCAGCCCATCTCCGAGACGAATTGAGCGAGGACCGCCTCTGCGTGGCGCTTGGCTCGAGACACCAGATCATCCCGTGTAGCGGCGCTCATGAACCTGTCGTGACCGATTGCCAGGGCGGTCATCAGCGCTTCATCCTCACGGGCCGGCCCGATCGCGAGTTGCCACAGCCCCGACCGCTTGGTTCTTAGCACCTGGCTTGTGTCGTGGTGGATAATGACATCGCGGACTTCGGGCTGAGGAAGCGCAACGACGAGATGTTGTTGTGTCTGGTTGGTCCGCTGGGTCCGTGCTTGGTCCAAATCAACGCCGTACGTCAAGGTGCCGTTCACAAGGACGACAACAGATGTGCTGCCGGTGTAACCCTTGAGTGACGTGGTGACGACCTCGGTCGCATCGACTTCAAGGACAGTCAACTCAGACAACGCTCGGATCACCTCAAGACTCGGCTGCGTGATGGGTTGCTCTGTTTGACCCGGTGAGGTGAGCCCGTCATAAGCCCAGATGCACAGTAGCACGCCGAGCCAGGTTGACGTGGCCCCGGTCAGGATGGGTGTGATCCGATTCATGAGATCCCTCCGATCGGGTGGTGTCGGGTTGGGCGCGGGATTGTTCGATGTCGCATCGGGCTAAGCCGGATAAGGACATCAACACGATGACTGCCAGGATGACGACGCGGGCCTCGCCGCGTGGGTGATGGTGTTTCATAGGTTTTCCTTGGAGTTGAGGTTGGGGCATAAATCCGGAGTGATTAGGGACGGTGTCGAGAAGGCTCTGCGGTGATCAGCGATACGCGGGTTGCTCATCCCAATCGTCTTCATAGCCGTATTGATCACGCGGGCCTCGCCCGCCATTCCGGGGGCGGGGGCCGTGGTGTGGATGGCCATAGGCGCGGTGGATGTCTCGGGCGCGGTTGCGGACGCCTTTGATGCCGACGACCAGCAAGATGATCCCAGCCACGATCGCGGTAATCCCGAAGGCGAAGATGAGGACAGCGATGGCGTCGGGCATCGCTTGCATGGCGGCCTGGAACGCCGTCGCCTGTGGGGCGTGACGCACAGAATGGATCAGGCCATAGATCGATAGGGCCAGGCCGATGAACAGCGTGGCCGCGGGTTGGAAGAAGTGCAACATGATGGTGCTCCTTTTGCTTGGAGTTGGGTGTATTAGTCGGTGTCAGGTGAGTTGTGGTCGTCGGACTCGGGGGCATCCGGTGATTCCGGGGACTCCGGGGGCGGGCCGTGCATGTCGCGCCACAGTTCGTGATGGCCGTGGCGCATCGCGAGGATGGTGACGAGCATTAGCCGCTGGACACCGCGGTAACAGCGGCGCGATTCCTTAGGTGGTCCGCCGAGGCTGAGTAGTCGGCGGTGGATCTCTGAGAGTTGTTCCCAGAGATGGCTGGAGAGATCGGGTTCGGTTTGTTCGAGTTGGTCCATGGCTTGGCGGTGACCGACGCGGCGGAGTTCGTTTTCAGCGCGCAGGATCGCCCGGGCCGAGACCGTCTGGTCTGAGGCCATGATTGGCTCCTTGGTAATTGGGCTGGTGGAAAGAGAAACGGTTGAACGCAGTGGTTTCAAAATCTACCGCGGTACATCTAGCCGACGGTGAGTTCCATTGACAACAGGTTCAGTTGCACGTCATGATCGATCGGCAGCCGCCTAAGCCAGCGCGTGAACTGGGTGACCAACAGGCCCGCAGCGATGTTGGCGGCGTAAATGGTGCTCTTGGCGGTGCAGGCACCGGTGAAGGCTTCTTCCGGCGCGAAGCAGGTCTGCAGGTAGCGATCGCTGTATGCGTCACCGTCCACGGCCAGGGCCCGAACCACTTCGGCGCTCATGCGTGCGTCGAGGAAGAGCCTTGATGTGCCCTGGACCTGCTCATAGATGAGCTTGCGGGTTTGGATACTGTCGACACAGCAGAACACAACCTCGGTCCTGGGGATCGAGCGGTTGAAGCGGCTGATGAACACATCGATCTGGCTTGCCGGGTTGACCGCGTAGCACTGCTCGGCGACCGCCGAGACCTTGGGTCGACCGACGTCGGCGGCCAGGAACCCTTGAGGTGCCAGGTTCTCAACCTCGACCGTATCAAAGTCCACCAGTAATAGGTGACTCGCTCCGAGCGCGGCGAGCTGCAACGCGGCCTGTCGGCCGACCGCACCGCAGCCGATCACGGTGATGCTGGTTTGCGCGAGGCGGTCCGGTGGGACCAGGTCCCGTTGACGGGCATCGCGTTGTTGTAGGACAGTTTCGGGCATGGTGATATTCCTTTTGTTTGTTGATTTGGAAGTGCTTGTGTCAATCTTCGTGCGGCAGCATGATGGTGATCACCGGCTCGCCTGTGTCGCCGGGGCCGCAGATAGCCTTGAGCGTGACGGTCTCTTGCTCAAGTTCCTTATTAAGAAAGATCACGTCGTATCGAAGCTCGGGATCGCCGGATGGCGAGCGTTTGACCGCCACGTACAACATCCAAAGCACATCGTGTGCGCGCCCACGTTGGGACTGCCCAACCTCTAGCGTCCCTTCCGGGGGCTCGATGTAGTCGGACCAGACGGCCTGGGTGCAGGCGACGGGGATGCGGAAGCCGGTCTCACTGGCCCAGCGCGTGAGGTCGATCAAGACGCCGTCTTCGAGAGCTTGCTTGCGTGTGTAGCGGTAGATGATGGGCGCATCATCGAAAGGGTTATGGTCGTTAGGCGTTGTCATAGGTAGCCTCCTTGTTCAAGATGTTCGACCTCTTCGAAGAGATCGAGGTCGTCGATAAAATCGAACGGGTTGTTGGTTTCGTCCAGGCCCCATTCACCCAACATCAGCGGATGGGCCTGCTGCTCGTGCACGCGGTCCAGATACTCTTCTTCCC
>JBMYUK010000408.1:0-2916 GCA_049605275.1 Phycisphaeraceae bacterium | reverse complement strand
ACGTAGACGCGAGATGCAACGATTGCTAATTGGTTTTGCTGGGCTCGGCGTTCTGTTGCTGCTCGCTTGCGCCGCGTCGCTTTCAGCGGCTGCGCAGCACGACAAGCCCAACATCGTCTTCATCCTCGCGGACGACATGGGCTACGGCGACGCGCGCTGCTACAACCCCGAGTCGAAAGTGCCGACGCCGAATCTCGACAAGCTCGCGACGCAGGGCATGCGCTTCACCGACGCGCACTCGCCCTCGTCGGTCTGCACGCCGACGCGGTACGCGTTCCTGACCGGGCGGTATGGTTGGCGGACGGCATTGAAGTCGAGCGTTCTCTGGCCCTGGGACCCGCCGCTGCTGGAAGACGAGCGCGTCACGATCCCCGAGATGCTGCGCGCGACAGAATCGCAGTACGCGACGGCGGCAATCGGCAAGTGGCACTTGGGCTGGGTCTGGCCTAGCAAGGATGGCAAGCCGATTAAGGAAACGATCGCGCGGATCAGCGGTGGCGAGCAGGCCGCGCTGGCTCGGCGAATCGACTTCACCAAGCCGATCAAGGGCGGGCCGAACGACCACGGCTTCGATCTCTACTTCGGCGATGATGTGCCCAATTTTCCGCCCTACACGTTTTTTGAGAACGACCGCCTCGTTGCAGTTCCGACACAGACCAAGCCCAAGTCGATGTTTGGCAGCGCGGGCCCGATGGCGCCGGGCTGGGAGCTGCGGCGGGTGCAGCCGACGATCACCGAGCGGGCGATCGAGTACATCAAGAGTCGTGAAGACCGCGGCGAGCCTTTCTTTCTCTACATGCCCCTGAACATCCCGCACACGCCGATCGTGCCGAACGACCCGCACATCGGCAAAAGCGAGGCCGGGCGGTACGGCGACTTCATCGTCCAGACCGACGCGATCGTCGGGCGCGTCGTGCAGGCGCTCGAGCAAGCCAACCTCGCTGACAACACGATCGTGATCTTTACGAGCGACAACGGCTCGCCGGCGCGTGACGGACATGCCGAACCAAACAAAGACGGCCGAGTCAAAGGGGCAGCCCCGCACTCGGTGACCAAGGCTTATGGCCACGTGCCCAACGCGCCGTGGCGCGGGCTCAAGGGCGACACCTGGGAGGCCGGCCACCGCGTGCCGCACATCGTCCGCTGGCCGGGCGTCGTCAAGCCGGGGTCGGTGAGCGAACAGGTCGTTTGTCACACCGACTGGTACGCGACCTTCGCGGAGATTCACGGCATGAAACTCGCCGACGACCAGGCCGAGGACAGCTTCAGCCTCATGCCGATCCTCAGGGGCATCGACAAGCCAATCCGCGAGTCGGTCATCCACCACTCGGCCGGCGGCACGTTCGCGATCCGCAAGGGCGACTGGAAACTGATCGAAGGCAACCTCGGCTCCGGCGGGTTCTCGCCCCCGCGTATGACTAAGCCGAAGCAGAACGACCCGCAGGGCCAACTCTACAACCTCCGCGACGACCCGAAAGAAGCCAACAACCTCTGGCTGGACGAGCCGGAGAAAGTGAAAGAGTTGCTCACCGAACTCAACGCGATCCGCGATGCGGGGCGGAGCCGATGAATGGTCAGATAAGACAGGCATTCTTGCCTGTCACGAATTTGCGAGAGCCCGATGACAGGCAGGAATGCCTGTCCTACTGAAATACAAAGTACAATCCCACTATGCCCGGATCCATCGTTCCCCTACCGGTGATGCTCGAAGAGGAAGATCGCAAGATCTACGAAGCCCTCGAGCCGCCGAAGACCATTGTTGTTCGCTACGGCTACCAGCGCAAGATCGCGGAGCTGCCTTACTCCGGCGACGCCAAGCCCGGCTGCGGCTCTAAGCTCGTCGCCGTGACCCCGCGCGGCACGGAAGTCGTCGAGATGCTCACGACGACCTGCGGCAACTCGGGCTGCGGCAAGAGCGTCTCGCGCGACCAGATGCGCGATTACATCGAGAAGTCCGGCGGCAAGCAGTTTCCCTTCACCAACCAGGGCCGGGTGCTGCGCGTCGCGACGATCGAAGACCTTAACGAGAACACCAAGCTCGAAAGCCGACGCAGCGACCTCGTGCGACTCTGCAAGGCTCTGATTAACGAGCTCAACCTTGAGATGAAGCTGGTCGAGGTCGAGTCGATCCTTGGCGACGAGCAGGTCTCGTTTTACTATCTGGCTGAGAACCGAGTCGATTTCCGTGAGTTGGTCCGGCGGCTCGCGGCCGAGTTGCACACGCGGATCGAGATGGTCCACGTCAGCGATCGCGAAGAGGCCCGCCTCGTCGCGGACTACGAGAAGTGCGGCCAGCACTGCTGCTGTCGGCAGTTCCTCAAGGTGCTCAAGCCCGTCTCGATGCGCGCCGCCAAGGTGCAGAAGAACACGCTCGACCCGCAGAAGATCTCCGGCCGCTGCGGAAGGCTTATGTGCTGTCTCCGCTACGAGGACCAGACCTACAGCGACCTCAAGAAACAATTGCCGCATCGAAAGTCGCTGGTCGAGACGATCGACGGCGTCGGCATCGTGCTCAGCACGCAGATCCTCACGCAGCTCGCGCTCGTCAAAATCGGCGCACAGCCCCCCGCGGCCTACCCGGTCGAAGACCTGCGCGTGCTCGACAAAGACGAGGTCAAGGCCTGGCGCGAGCAGCACGGCGATCCGGTCGACGCCGCCAAGAACCCCGGCAGACCCCGGCAGCAAGACGGCCGATCGCGCAAGGGCGGCCCGCGCGATCAGCAGCAAGGCGGCCAATCTCGTGGCGATCGCAAGGACCGCAGCGACAGCCGCGGCGATCGCTCGGGCTCGAAACCCCGCCGCCCCAAACCCGGCAAGCCGCTCGAAGACAACGAAGTCGAATCCCGTGAGGGTGAACCCGCCGCCGACGTCTCGCCGCCCACCGATGCGCCGCCGACGCCCGAAGCCACCCAACCC
>JBMYUK010000407.1:0-2919 GCA_049605275.1 Phycisphaeraceae bacterium | reverse complement strand
CGAGCACTGACTTCTTCTTTGCGGACCCAGAAGCATACGAGACAAACAACGAGGGTGTTTGCCGCGACGCCTTGGCAGGCCTAAAATCGGTCTCTCGCTGCGGTTTGTACGCCGCCTCGACGACACCCGATGGATACTCAACCGGCGGAAGCCCCGCCTAAAGATTGGAGCCAGCCATGGCAAGCGAATCCGTTCAGACTTTCACCGACGACAACTTCGAAGACGAAGTGCTCAAGTCCGACACCCCCGTCCTCGTCGATTTCTGGGCCGAGTGGTGCATGCCCTGCCGCATGCTCGCCCCTGTGATCGATAAACTCGCCGACAAATACGACGGCAAGGTCAAGGTCGGCAAACTCGACACCGACGGCAACCGCGACACCGCCGTGAAGTACGGCATCTCGTCGATCCCCACCGTCATCCTCATCAAGGACGGCGAACCCGTAAAGTCCTTCCAAGGCATGCAACCCGAAGCCGCCTACGCCGACGAGATCGATAAGCTGATCGCGTAAAGCTGAACGACAACCTAATTAACACTCGAAGCCCACGCCGTCACGGCGTGGGCTTCTTTAGTGTTGTATTGATCTCGGGTGGTGACTCATAACCACACTCAGGACATTCGGGTGATTCAACCCCTGTGCAGTTGTAATTGCATTGAGGGCATAATCCGGCAGAATCTCGAATATTTTTTGACATGTGGCGAGCAAAGAACCAAAGAGTTCCTGGTGCCCAGAACCAAATCCCAAGGTTTATTAATAAATCAAATAGAAGATCGCCATCGATAGATCCGCTAAAGTCGTCAACCCCTTGCTCATCAACAATCTTAAATGGCCATCCAAATGTGTATAGATTCTCTTCGTGATAAAAAGCAATTGGCTGGCCATTTGGAAGCCACCCATGCCCACGCTCAACCAAAAGTGATTTATCAGCTGTATAGAAATTAATCCCCAGCATCAGAGCGATCCATAGCAGTGCCAAGATACGGAACAGCTTTGGCAAGCTTTAACCCTCCCCCGTATCCAGCACGGCCATGAAGGCCTTCTGCGGGATGTCGACGGAGGCGATCTTCTTCATGCGGGCCTTGCCCGCCTTCTGCTTTTCGAGCAGTTTGCGCTTACGGGTGACGTCGCCGCCGTAGCACTTGGCGGTGACGTTTTTGCCGACGGACTTGATGGTTTCGCGGGCGATGATCTTGCCGCCGATCGCGGCTTGGAGGGGGATCTCGAAGAGGTGGCGGTCGATCTCCTGCTTGAGTCGTTTGAGCAGGTGTCGGCCGCGGTACTCGGCCTTCTCGCGGTGGACGATGATGGACAGCGCTTCGACCTTCGCGCCGTTGACGAGGATGTCCATCTTGACGAGGTTGTCTTTGCTAAAGCCGGTGACGTGGTAGTCCATCGTGCCGTAGCCGGAGGTCATCGACTTCAGCTTGTCGAAGAAGTCGTAGATGATCTCGGCGAGCGGCAGGTCGTATTCGAGGATCTGTCGGTCGTCGGCGAGGAACTTTTGCTGGCGGTACACGCCGCGGCGTTGCTCGCAGAGTTTCATGATGTCGCCGATCGAGGCGTTGGGCGTGATGATCTCGGCGCGGACGATGGGTTCGCGGATCTCGATGACCTTGGAGGGGTCTGGGAGGTCGGCGGGGTTGGTGATGTAGAGCGTTTCGGTCTCGCCCATTTTCCCGCGGGAGACGACTTCGTAGGTGACGGTCGGGGCGGTCTGGACGAGTTGCACGTCGCCTTCGCGTTCGAGTCGTTCCTGGATGATGTCCATGTGGAGCATGCCGAGGAACCCGCAGCGGAATCCCGAGCCGAGGGCTTCGGAGTTGGTGGGCTCGTAGTTGAAGGAGGCGTCGTTGACGTGGAGCTTGCCGATGGCTTCGCGGAGGTCGTCGAACTGCGTGTCGCCGGAGGGGTAGAAGTCGCAGAAGACCATGGGCTGGGGCTCTTGATAGCCGGCCAGGGGTTGTAAAGCAGGGTGGGCGTCGAGGGTGATGGTGTCGCCGATGTTGACGTCTTCGAGTGTTTTGATGGAGGCGACCATGTAGCCGACGTCACCGGCGACGAAGGGCTCTGGGCTCTGTTCCATGTGGGGTTTGAACTTGCCGAGCTCGGTGACGTGGAAGGTGCGTTTGACGCCCATCATGCGGATGCGGTCGCCTTTTTTCATGGTGCCGTTGACCATGCGGAAGTAGACGATGACGCCGCGGTAGTCGTCGTATTTGGCGTCGAAGATGAGGGCCTGGAGCTTGTCGTCTTCGTTGCCGGCGGGGGGGTGTAAGCGTTCGCAGATCGCGTCGAGCAGTTCGTGGACGCCGGCACCGGTTTTGGCGGAGGTGAAGATGCAGTCGTTGGCGTCGAGGCCGAGGACCTCTTCGACCTGCAATGCTCGCTTCTCGGGCTCGGCGGAGGGCAGGTCGATCTTGTTGACGACGGGGATGAGTTCGAGGTCGGCTTCGACGGCCTTGTAGAGGTTGGCGACGGTTTGCGCCTCGACGCCCTGGGTCGCATCGACGACGAGGATCGCGCCTTCGCAGGCGGCGAGGGCGCGGGAGACTTCGTAGTGAAAGTCGACGTGGCCGGGCGTGTCGATGAAGTTCAGTTCGTAGGTCGTGCCGTTGTAGACGTGTTCGACGGAGACGGCGGAGGACTTGATGGTGATCCCGCGCTCGCGTTCGAGGTCCATGTTGTCGAGGGCCTGGTCTTTTTTAGTGCGCTCGTCCATCGCGCCGGTGCCCATGAGCATGCGGTCGGCCAGGGTGGACTTGCCGTGGTCGATGTGGGCGATGATGCAGAAGTTGCGGATCGTCTTCTGGGCGCTCATGGGGCAGAGTGAACCTTTTGAAATAAGGATGGCAGAAGCCCACGCTTTCAAAGCGTGGGCTTCGACGGCACGTGATTGTAGCAGGGGGCATGGCGAAAAGAC
>JBMYUK010000406.1:0-2919 GCA_049605275.1 Phycisphaeraceae bacterium | reverse complement strand
GGTCCATCATCGCCGGCATGCCCATGCCGCCAGGGGCGCTGCCGGAGGAATTGGAGCGCGGTGAGTAGAGCTCGCGGTCGAGCTGCACGCGGGCATTGCGGATATCGGCCGCGGCGGCGTCGCGGCTGGCGACCGCGGCCTCGCGGCGGGCGAGCAGGGCGGCCTGCGGCAGGTCACGGTCAGCGTGCAGGGCGAAGCGGTCTGGCAGGGGCTCGGTTACGAGGGCGGGGTGCACTGCGTCAAGCGCGTGCCGGCGACGGAGACGCAAGGCCGGGTGCATACGAGTACGTGTACGGTCGCGGTGCTGCCTGAGCCGGAGGACGTTGATCTGGAGATCGATCCGAGCGAGGTGGACGTGCACGTGACGACGGCCCAGGGCCCGGGCGGACAGAACGTGAACAAAGTCGCGACGGCGGTGCACCTGATCCACAAGCCGACGGGCATTGAGGTGCGGATGCAGGAGAGTAAGAGCCAGCAGCAAAACCGGGACAAGGCGTGGCAACTGCTGCGGGCTCGGCTGTACGAGAAGCGTCAGGAAGCGATCGACGCCGAGCGAGCCGAGAGCCGGGCCGAGATGATCGGCACGGGGGGGCGGTCCGAGCGCGTCCGCACGTACCGCTGGAAGGACAACATGGTCGTGGATCACCGGCTGAGCGAGTCGTACAACCTGCAGCGGGTGATGGCGGGCGATCTGCAGGAGATGATCGAAGCGCTGATCGCTCAGGACCGGGCCCAGCGTCTTGCGGCGCTGTAGACGCGTCGCTACCGCAGCGGGTCGGGTGCCGCGCGGGGCTTGTTTCTGAGAACGAGTACGAGAAGTGCCCATCAATCGCCGGAGACCCACGGGTTCCGGACGCGGAAGTATTGGTTTGTTGCGACACCCAACCTGTTCTCTTGTCCGGCGTCCGTAGGCCGCCGGCTATTTTCAGCTTCTCGGGCGTACTCTGAACGCGGTTTCGATTCGATTAGGCGTGGCCGACGGGCCGATAAGTGCTGAGTGAACAGGTTCTTTCAGATCGCGCGGGTTGGTGTGCTGGCGTTGTCGCTGTGCGCGGGGTTCACGGCGCAGGCGCAGGTCGCCGAGCACTCGCACCGCCTGGTCAAGCTGTATGACTTCGAAGACACCGACGACCGCGGCAACAAGATCGGCTTCCGCGACAATCTCTTGCCGCGCAACTGGTACGTCATCGGGCGAGAGGCTATCGGCGAGGGCGAGCGCTTCCATCAGACGCCGCTCAACCACGCGCTCGAGTCGCGCATGGGCTACCCGCTTTTTTCCGAGGTCAAGTTCGATCGAACGATCAAGGCGTCGGGCGATTTCAGCCTCAAGCTCGGCGTGTCCGGCGGCAACACCGGCGCGTTCATCCAGCACAACGCCGTCATCGTCAAACCCGAGAGCGACTACCGCGTCACCGCGCGCGTTTACACGCAGAAGCTCGAGCACGCCTGGGCGGAGATGCGCGCGTACTTCGTCGACGTGCAGGGCCGACCGATCGTCGAGAGCATGCAGCGCTCCGAGCCGATCAACGACAACGACGCGTGGACGGAGCTGTCCGTCAAGCTCGTCGGCGACTACCCCAAGGCCGCGTGCATCGGCATCGAGCTGCACATCATCCAGCCGAAAATGAGCCGCGACGACCCGATCGGCGAGCACCAGATCGTGCCCGAGGACATCGCCGGCGGCGCGTGGTTCGACGACGTCGCGGTGTGGGAGCTGCCGAGCGTCAGCCTCGCGACCGGCGTGCGGACCAACATCATCCGGGCACCCGAAAAACCCACGCTCAAAGCCCGCGTCCGCGATCTCACCGGCCAACGCCTCCACTCGGTCACCACCGTCTACAACCACCGCCTCGAAGTCGTCGACACCGACGAAGACGTCATCGAAGAAGAGCACTGGTCGTGGACGCCCGACCTCGCCGGCCGCTACGGCTGGTACTGGGCCGACCTGCAGATCTTCGAGCTCGGCCTCGGCAACCGCCGAACGCTCGTTGCCCGCACGCTCGCCGGGTTCCTCTGGCTCGCCCCGGGGTCCAGTGCGACCGGCGACGATCGGTCGCGCTTCTCCCTCGTCGCCGAGGACGTGCCCACCGACCACCTCCCGCTCGTCGCCGAGATCATGACGCAAACCGGGCTGACCGGCCTGGTCGTCAGCGGGTGGGAGCGGGGCGGCGATCCGGAATCCACCGCACGACGCGCCCGCATCATCGAGCCCCTCGCCCGCGATCTGCTCGTCCGCCGCGGCCAGACCGTCGTGAGCTTCTGGCCCCTGCCCGCCGAACTCGCCGCGCGAGCCGGCATCGACGCCACCGACCCCATGAACCTGCTCACCAAGACCGGCGACCACTGGCACGACTTCGCCAAACCCTTCCTCGCCCCCCTCGGCCAACGCCTCAACAGATGGCAGGTCGGCTCGTCGCGCTACCCGCAGACCGCCTTCGCTAGAGACCTCGCCGACGACCTGCTACAGGCCCGACGCGGCATCCGACTCTTCGCACCAAGCCCAAGGCTCGTCGCCCCCTGGCGCCTCGATCAGCCCGCACGCACCGACGAACTCGATCCCTACGACACCTACGCCGTCGCCTGGCCGCAGGGCATCGTCCCCGGCAAGCTCGTCGAGGCCATGGCCGACTGGCCGACGCCCCCGCAGCGCGTCCGCCTGGATATCGAGCTCGCCGACGCCGCCGACATGGTTCACGAGCGCCGCGTCGCCGACCTCACCCTCCGCGTCCTACACGCCTGGGAACACCAGGCCGCCGACCTCGGCATCCACAAGCCCTGGACCAACGCCCACGAACGACACACCTCCCTTACCCCCGACCCAGTCCTCGGCGTCTGGGTCAACCTCGCCCGACAACTCGAAGGCCAGGCCCGAAACCGCGTCGTCCGCCAGCGCGAGGTAGACGGTGACATCGCCTTCCT
>JBMYUK010000405.1:0-2929 GCA_049605275.1 Phycisphaeraceae bacterium | reverse complement strand
ATCCGGGGATTTACGCGAATTTGCTGTCGTATCAGGGCGAGGCGCTCGGGCTGCTGATCGAGTCGTCGCTGGCGCTGCATCTGGGACTGGGCGATTCGTCGACGGGGATGCTGGGCGCGCTACGCGCGCTGGTGATCGGCGGGCCGAGTCGGGCGTTCGAGCAGTCGCCCTGGTTTACGATCCTCTTCGGCCTGGACGTGCTGTTCGTGCTCGGCTTGTCGAGCGGCATGCTCTGTCGGATGGCGGGGGCGCAGATCTGCACCGGTCACAACCTGCCGGCGAAACAGGCGGCGGGCTTTGTCGGTCGGCGATGGGTCTGGTACGTGATCACGCCGTTGATGCCCGGCTTATTCATCGCGCTGCTCGCGGGGGTCCTGGCACTGGCGGGTTTGATCTTCTTCAACGTCGCGTATCTCGAAGTGCTCGGCTCGGTTTTGTTTGGGTTGCTGTTGTTGCTCGGGCTGGCGGTTGCGCTGGTGTCCGTGCTGCTGCTCTTCGGGTTCGTGCTGATGCCGGCGGCGCTGTCGGTCGAGGCGAGCGATGGCTTTGACGCGATCTCGCGTTCGTTCAATTACGTGCTGTTCAAGCCGTGGCAGTTCGCGGGGTATCTGATCGCGTCGCTCGTTTATCTCGCGGTGATCTATCTGCTGGTCGTGATGCTGCTCGGCTTGGCGGTCGGCGCGACGCACACGTTCGTCGGCTTGGGCGCGTTCGCGGAAATCGGCCCGAATGAGTCGGAAGCGATCGATGGCATCGCCGCGCAGCCGACGCCGCTGCGCTACGACGCGATCGTGACGGGCGACGAGGACATCGACGACCCGTCGATCCGGGCTGGGGTCTGGGTGATGCGTCGCTGGGGGCAGGTCGTGCTCGGGCTGCTGGCGGCGCTGTTCTTCAGCCTCATCGCCTGCATGACGACGCAGGTGTACGTGCTGATGCGCAACACCGCCGACGGCACGCCGATGGATGCCTTCGGCCCCGACGAGCAGGATGCCCTCTTCGACGAAGACGCCGTCGGCCCCGATCTGCCCGGCGGCGACAAGATGGACCAGAGCGACTCCGCCACGAGAAAGTGACGCGATGCTTCTTTCAAGCGCAATCCGGCACGTGCCTCACCATTCGATACGCCTGCGATGGATCGCGTTCCTTTTGCTGTGCGGCCTATTGGCTGCCTGCGACGACATCGATCGCGGCGGCGTCGGCGGCGATCGCCTCGATCCCGACAAGCCGACCATCGTTTCGCTGACCCCCGCGATCACCCGCATGCTCATCGATATGGGATACGGATATCAGCTCGTCGGTGTCTCGAAAGAGGACGAGGCGTCGCTCGGCCTGCCCGTCTGCGGGTCGTATAACAACCCGGTCATCGAGCGGATCATCGAACTCGAACCCGACCTCGTCCTCACCGAATCGAGCGACCCAGCGGGTAGTGACGTCCCTCCGTTGTTGCGAAAGTTAGACGAAGAAGGCTTGTTCGAGTTGAAAGTCATCGTGCACAGTCGATCGATCGGCGACATCGAGCGTGCGCTGACCGATGCGAAGAACGGCCTCGGCGCCGCGCTGGGCGATCCCGATGCGGCGGAGCGTGCGCGACGCCTCATGGCACTGCGGATTGAGTTGGTCCAGGCGGTCATCGCCGACGCCTCCCGGCCGCGGGTACTCATGCTCATCAACCCGGCCACGCTCGGCGCGATCGGCACGGGGGTGACGCACGACGAATTGCTCGGCCTGGCCGGCGGTACCAACGCGCTGGCGTCGGTGAAGACCGGCTATCTCACGCTCGATCGCGCGCAGCTTCAACAGACCTACCGCCCCGACGCCGTCATGATCTTCGAGCCCGGCGGCACCGAACTCATCGACGGCGACCCGCGGCTGCGTGCACTCGAGGGCCTGGCGATCCCCGCGGTCACCCATCGGCGATTCGTCGTGATCGATCATCCCCAGGCGATGCTGCCCTCGACCGCGCTGCCCGAGGTGCTCGTCGAGATGGCGGCCGCGCTGCACCCCGATCGCGCCGCGGCGATCCGCTCGGCGTATGACTCGGCCGAGCGCATCGTTGCAAAATCGGAAGCAGAGGACGGGTCGTGACGCGCGGTCTCCGCGTTCTGCCTTGGGCGTTGCTCGGTTCGGTTCTGATCGGTGTCGTCGCCGCGCGATTGCTCGTGGGTTCGACGGGCCTCGGCTGGCCGAGGGGCGAGTACGCGGGGCTGGTGCTCGAACTCCGTGTGCATCGGGCCGGCGTCGCGGCGATCGTCGGCGTCGCGCTCGGGCTCAGCGGCGTCGCGCTTCAGGCGCTCTTGCGCAACCCCCTGGCCGAGCCGTACATCCTCGGCCTATCGACCGGCGCGGGGCTCGGCATGATGACGCAGGGCTATTTGGCGATCCAGTTCGGGCTCGGCGTCGGCATGAAAGGATTCGGCGCGGTCGCGGGCACGCTGACGACCCTCGGGATCGTGTTTTTCGCGAGTCGACGCCGCGGGGTGATCGATCGATTGGGGTTGCTGCTGGTCGGCGTGGTGCTGAGCACGATCAACGGCGCGCTGATTATGCTGCTGAATTATCTCGCGGGGCCGGGCGTCTTGCGCGACGGGCTGGCGCAGTGGATGATGGGCATGCTGCAGGTTCGGCCGTGGGGTTGGCAGGACGCGATGGCGGCGTGTCTTTGCGCCGGGGTCATGGCGTTGCTGCTCTGGCAGGGTCGAGCGATGGACGTGGCGACGCTGGACGACGACGAGGCCGCGACGCTTGGTGTTCATGTCGGGCGGTTGAAAGTGTTGCTGCTGCTGAGCGCGAGCGTGCTGACCGCGACGGCGGTGTTGATCAGGTCCCAGCCCTCCTTGTTGAAAGGCATCACGATGCCCACGAGGATCAGGCCGACGATCAGGACGTAGAACGCCGAGCTGATCGAGCGAAGAGAGATCGCGCGGTC
>JBMYUK010000404.1:0-2957 GCA_049605275.1 Phycisphaeraceae bacterium | reverse complement strand
GCTCTGTTGCCGATTGCTCCTGGCTTCCGCCCGGAGCTTTGGGAGATTCCACTCGACGAGTTGTATCGTTGCTTGATCACGCCTGCCCCCCATAAGCTGCGTGGTAGAGCGTTTCAAAATCTTCAGGCTTGATCGGCCGCGGATTGAAGTTCGCGGTCCATTGGGCGGACGCTTTCTCAGCGAGCTCTCCAAACGACTGAGGATCGACATCAAGCTCGGCGAGTGTCGTCTTGAGGCCTGCTCTTTTTAGCGCACTGGTCAGCGTGGCAATCAACGCCTCAACGCTGTCGAGGCCGGCGAGCTCAGCGAGTGTCTCGTAAGAAGAGCGTGCTTCGTCATCAACCGAATTGAACCGGATGACGTGCGGCAGCATGAGCCCGACCGCCTGGCCGTGCAGCACGCCGAACTTCGCGGTCAGCGGGTTCGCGCACGAATGAGCTGAGCCCAGCATGCTGTTCTCGATCGCCAGCCCGGCGTAGGCCGCGCCGAGCAACATGTCGCCGCGGGCCTTTGTGTCGCCAGGATCGTCGAGCACCCTCGGCAGCGCGCTCAGCGTCAGCGACAACGACTCGGCCGCGTACCGCATCGACACCTCGTTGCGCCGCGTGCAGACGTACGACTCGACCGCGTGGGTGATCGCGTCGATGCTCGTGCAGGCCGCGACGCTGTCGGGCTGGGTCAGGGTTAGCGACGGATCGAGCAGCGCGATCGCGGGCAGCGCTTTCGGGTCGCCGCAGGCCATCTTCATGTGCGTGTCTTCGTCGGCAATGAGCGCGTAGGACTGCGCCTCGCTGCCCGTGCCGTGCGTGGTGGGCACGGCGATGAGCGGGAGCATCTTCTCGACGGGCTTGTCGGAGTGGTGGTAATCCGCCATCACGCCGCCGTTGGTGTAGATGAAGTTGCAGCCCTTGGCGGTGTCGATCGCCGAGCCGCCGCCGAGCCCGACGAGCAGGTCCGGCTTGAACGACTTGGCCGCGACGACCGCGGCGTCGACGTCGGCCGTCGATGGGTTTTCGTGAACGCTGGCGAAGGTCGTCGCCTCGAGCCCCGCTCGACGAACCACTTGCAAGCCGCGCTCGGTGTGGCCCGCGTGCGTGACGCCGGGGTCGCTGATAATCATCACGCGCGTCGCGCCGAGTTCGACGCACAACGGGCCGAGGTGCTCGAGCGCGCCGTCTCCGAACACCAGCCGCGTGCCCGGCGTGTGATCGAGGTTGGTCGGCGTCGGCGTCGAGATCGTCGTCATGCACCCGCCCCGGCCAGCGCGTGATGAATCGCCCGGCGCTGATAGAGAAACTCGAAGAGGTTGCCCTCGTGCGGCTGGTCCCACTGCGCGCTGGACGTCGGCGCGGGGCCGAGGTTCAGCCGCTGGATGTCCTTGCATCGCAGAAGCCGATTGATAAACGCTTTGTCCTCGGTGATCGCGGTGACGACGAGCGTCCCGCCGATCGTGTCGAGCACCTCGTCCTGCGGCACCTCGACGACCGACGCGAAGGGGAACATAAACTCGGTGTTGCACAGCGGATGATCCCACGATTCGCAATGGATCAGCGTGGGCATCGCGTACGTCCGGCCCTCGAAGACGCTGACGCGCTCGTTCGTGCCGCGCACCTCGGCGGTCATGTCCGTTGCGCCCGGCGTCTGCAGGCCACCGGTGATCTGCGCGTCCGCCCACTCGGCGACCTTCGGGTTCGCGATCGCGCTGAGCTGCGCGTCGGGGTGATGGTTCGGCAGCGGCGCGATGAGCGACATCTTCTCCGCGAGCGCTCGGGCGAGCGCTTTGCCGTGGCCGCTGCCCGGCGGGACGACGACGGTGGACGCGTTGATGCACGATCGGCCGGAGTTCGCGGCGATGGACTGGACGATGACGTCGACATACTCCGGCCAGTTATCGATGCAGTCTTCGCCGATGATGATTTTCGACCAGCCCGGGCCGTGCACCTCGACGCGTTCGTCGCCGCCGTAGCGTTTCATGGTCGCCTCGCCGCCGAAGATGATCGACCGATCGCAGAGGTCCATCACCGCGGCCGAGCCTTCGTGGTCGGTTGGGTAGAAGCCGAAGGCCTCTTCGGGGACGCCGGCGGCGATCATCGCCTGCACGACGCGGTACGGCGTCCAGGGCTCGTCGCTGCCGGGCTTGAGGATGACCGGCGTCTTGAACGCGATCGACGGCAGCCACAGCGCGTTCACGCCCGGCGAGTTACTCGGCATGACCATGCCCAGCGCCTCGGTCGTCGGATAGAAACTCACGTCCGTGCCGTGGACCTCGCCGAAGCCCGCGTCGATGACCTCGGTCGGCACGCCGCGCGTCAGTCCGCGGACGATGTCGCTAAGGTGCGTCAGTCCGTCGTGGACCTTGGCCATATTCGCGCGAACGAGGCGGTGCGGCAGGCCGCTGGTGCGCGACAGTTGCTGCACGTAATCGTCGGGCGATTGCGTGGTGTCGCCCAGCGGCAGATCGGCGGTCATAAACAGTTCGCCGGCCTCGGCGGACATCGCGATGAGATCGTCGCAGGGGATCGCCTCGAGCGCCGCTTTGGCTCGGGCAAACCTGTGCGCATCTTTACGCAAGAGGCCCGCGTTGCCGACGGACATCTCCGCGACGGTTTCGCCGGTGCCGAGGTCTTTGATCTCGCGAACGTTGACGCTCTTGTAGGTCGTGCCGAGGCGGAGGATCGGGATGTGGGGGAGGTTTTTCATGGTTCGGTTTTTATCCACAGATTGCGGAGATGTTCACAGATTCAAGGCGGCGCTTCGCTTGCCCGCAGAGGCGCAAAGGACGCGGAGTTCGCAGAGAAAGTCATCTTGCATTGGAACCCGATGTTCCCTTGCCTTGCTCCGCGTCCTCCGCGTCAACCTCCGCCATGCGCTTGGCCATCTGCTGCGCATTGAACGCCGTGAACTTGGCATTGACCTGGCCCGTGTCCGCGAACCCGCCCGGCATCGTAAAACCGCGA
>JBMYUK010000403.1:0-2968 GCA_049605275.1 Phycisphaeraceae bacterium | reverse complement strand
CGTCGAGCTTCCATCTTCTCGCGACGCTCGTCCATCTTGGCGCGCTGCTCGTCGTTGAGCACGTTGTCGTAGACGTTCTTCATCGCGCCCTTGCGGAGGGTCATCATCTGCTCGCGGATCGCTTCGCGGTCGACCTCCTCGCCGGCCTCTTTCTTGGCCTTGGCGTCCATCATGATCTCGCGGGCCGATTCGCGGGCGGCTTGCATGATGGCCTTGACCTGCTCGTGCTGATCGTCGCTGAGATCGAGATGCTTAAGCGGGCTGCGATCCCGGCGTTGCGGGCGGTCGCCTTCGCCACGCTCGCCTCGTTCGCCGCGCTCGCCTTGCGGTCGCTCGCGTTTCTTGTCGCTGCGGGCGTCGCTGTTGCCCTCGCGCTCGACGACGGGGTAGGTCTCGGTCGCGCTGACTTCGTTGTCTTTTTCGCAGTTCTTGCCGCAGTTCGGGCCGGCGAAGGCGGGAGCCGCGGCGATGAGGGCGGCGGCGGTCATGGCGATCAGAGTCTGGTGTTTCATGGGGTTTCCTTGTTCGTTGACATCGGGTGGGTGCCGTCTGGTTCGGCCGACAACACGCTGTCTCGGCCGTCCCCGGCACTCGCATAACGCATCACGCCGGGCCCTATTGCAAGGCCGTTCCAGTCCGTTCAAAAAAGTCTGCAACGACTCTCGGCCGGGTCTAAGATGCTCCGCTATGCCCGAGCAAGCGAAACACCCCGACACAGTCATCGACGCCGTTTACACCGCGCTGCAAACCGTTAACGACCCCGAGTTGCATCGCGACCTCGTGACCCTCGGCCGGGTGCGCCACGTCGAGATCGATGGCCAAGGCGTTGCGCGTATCGGCGTCCGACTCGAGACGCTTACCGGCCCGATCCGCCAGCGGCTCAAGCAAGACATCGAGCACGCGCTCGAGTCTGTCGCGGGCGTCGCCTCGGTCGAGATCGAGTTCTCCGCCGGGCTCACCACCGCGCCCGGACAGGCCGAGCCCGTCAAGGCGAAGACCGGCACGGAGCAGCCGCAACAAAACCCGCAAGACCAGGCCCGGGCCGGCAACCCGCTGCCCGACGTCAAACACATCGTCGCGGTCGGCGCGGGCAAGGGCGGCGTTGGCAAGTCGACGATCTCGGTCAACCTCGCCGTCGCGCTCGCACGCCAGGGCAACAAGGTCGGGCTGATGGACGGCGACATCTACGGGCCCTCCGTCCCCACGATGCTCGGCACCGCGGCGTACCCGCCCAAGGCCGTCGGCAACACGATCATTCCGTACAACGTGCACGGGCTCAAAGCCATGTCTGTCGGCTCGCTCGTCGAAGACGACCAAGCCCTCATCTGGCGCGGCCCCATGGCCCACGGCGCGTTCCGACAACTCGCCACGCAAACCAACTGGGGCGAACTCGACTACCTCATCATCGACCTGCCGCCCGGCACCGGCGACGTGCCGCTTACCATGGCCCAGCTGCTGCCGCTCACCGGCGCGGTGGTCGTCTGCACCCCGCAGAAGGTCGCGCAGGACGACGCCAAACGCGCGATCGCCATGTTCAAACAGCTCGGCATCGAGGTGCTCGGACTCGTCGAGAACATGTCCTATTTCATCGGCGACGACGGCAAAGAATACGACCTCTTCGGCAAGGGCGGCGCGCAGATGCTCGCGCACCAGCAAGGCCTGCCCGTGCTCGGTCAGATCCCGATCAACACCGCGCTCCGCTACAACGCCGACGCCGGCGACCCGCTCGCCAACTTCACCGGCGACCCGCAGCTGGCCGACGAACTCGACGCGCTCGCCAACGCCGTCGCGAGCCAGGTCGCGACCGTCTCCCTCGAACTCGAGCAAGCGACGCCGACGATCACCGTGCGCGATTAGCGCACGCGCGTAAAAAAAAGCCCGATTACACGCATCTCAATATGGATTGACGTGTTTCGTAGCCGCCGGGCAACGCACGGGGGTCGAGTCATTTCCGAATTTGATCACGGTCACGCCGATTGCCCCAGCCGATTCGACCCTCGCGTGTTACGCGGCGGCTATCAAGACGCGCGATCAGTGTGTCACGCTTTACCTGCGACGCGTAGCATCGCGGGTGTTTTCAGAAGAAAACTCAAAACGGGAACCGTATCGCACCGGTTGTCTTTGGAAGTCTACTCCGCTTTTTTCGCGAGCTCGGTTTGGCTCGAGAACTGCTTGGCTTTGAGCAGCAGCACCGCGGCTTCGAGTTGCGGGTCCAGGCCGTCGGCCAGGATGTCCTTCGGGTCGGTCTGGGGGTTTTCTGGATCGCGGTCTTCCTCGGCGATGAGGATGTCGGCGTCGCGTCGGGCCTCGAGCCAGTCTGCGACTTCTTTGTTCGTCATCTTGATTTCGAGGTCGGGCTGGATGCCCCAGGTCGTGGAGTCGTCCTTGCGGTGGATGATGTCGCCCTTGGGTAGTTGGTAGTACTGTGTGGTGCACTTGAAGAGGGCGTCGCCGCGGCCGATGGGGAAGATGTCCTGGACCGAGCCCTTGCCGTAGGAGTTTTCGCCGATAACGACGGCGCGTTCGTAGTCTTGCAGCGCGCCGGAGACGATCTCTGACGCCGAGGCCGAGCCCTGGTTGATGAGCACGACGAGCTTGAGGTCGTCGTCGTAGGTGTTGCGTCTTGTCGCGGATTGACTGGAGGTGGCGATGCCTTCGGCGTTAACGGTGGCGACGATTCGGCCGCGATCGATGAAGCGGTCGACCACGCCGATCGCGGTCGACAGCAGCCCGCCGGGGTTGAAACGCAGGTCGAGGACAAGCGCGTTGAGATCGCCTTCGCGTTTCATCTGGGCGACGGCCTTGTCCATGTCGTCGGCGCTCTGGCGGAGGAACTGAGTCATGCGGATGTAGCCGATGCCCGCGTCCCGATCGACCCAGAAGTCCCAGCCGCCTTCGTCGCGGTGGGCAAAGCCCTTGATCGACTCGATGTTGATGGGCTTGCGGGTGAGGGTGACGTCGAAGGGCT
>JBMYUK010000402.1:0-2972 GCA_049605275.1 Phycisphaeraceae bacterium | reverse complement strand
TGGAGCACAAGGGCTCTGTTGGCCGCCCTCTGTCTGGTGAGATGAAAATCCTCGACGACAATCACATCATGTACGCCAAACTCGGCGACGACCAATACCACGGCAGCGCCTACGGCATCAAGGGCGCACACCGCGGCTACCTCCGCCCCGCCTGCCAGTGGAACACACAGCAAGTCACGGTCGATGGCGACCGCGTCACCGTCGTCCTCAACGGGTACACGATCCTCGAAACGCAACTGAAAATAGACGCACCCGAAGGCAACCCCGCGAAGGCCGACACGTTCACCAAGGGCCACTTCGGATTCACCGGGCACTTCGACCAGGTAAAGTTTCGAAACCTCCGGATCAAAGAGTTGGGCGACCCCGCTGAAAAGGCAGCCGAATGACGCCTACTTCGCCGCGTCTTTCTTGAACTGAGCGTTGAGGCGTTCCCACTTCTTCACCATCTCGAGCAGACGCTCGGGGTGGTCGGCGGAGAGGTCGTTTTGTTCGGCGCGGTCGGTGTCGAGGTCGTGCAGTTCCCATCGGCTGTTGTCGATGCGGGAGGAGACAACCTTCCACCCGCGGTACTGGAACGCGCGGTTGCCGGCGTGGTTGAAGTACAACTCGCGACGCCAGCGATCGACGTCGTCGCTCAGCGTAGGCAGCAGGTCTTCGCCGGGCATGTCGGGGGCGTTCTCGGCGGGGTTTTTCGCTTCGAGGCCCGCGAGGCCGAGCACGGTCGGGGCGATGTCGATGAGGTGGCCCGGCTCGGTGCGCATCTCGCCGCTGCCGACGATCCCGTTGGGCCAATGCGCGATGAAGGGCGTGGCGATCCCGCCTTCGTGGGTCCAGATTTTATGCCGTCGAAAAGGCGTGTTGGATGAGGTGGACCAGCCGGGGCCGAGACAGAGGTACGAGTCGCCCGAGCCGGGGTCGGCTTTGGGGTCGTGGCCGTCGTGCCGCACCATGATCTCGGCGCTCGCGCCGTTGTCGGACATGAAGAGGATGAGCGTGTTGTCGTAGACACCCATCGTGCGGATCTGCGTGATGACCCGGCCGATCTCCTGGTCCATGCGGTCGACCATCGCGGCGTAGATGCGCATCTTCATGGACTGAAAGCGCTGCTGCGTCTCGTTGAGTTCGAACCAGCGCAGGGCGTACGGCACCTCGCCGGGCCCGAGTTGGGCGCGCTGGTCGGCAGTGCCGCTGGGCGCGAGGATGTTGCGTTCCAACGGCGAGAGCACCGTCTCGATCAGGCCCATCTGCTTTTGGCGGACGAAGATGCGGGCGCGACGGGCGTCCCATCCGTCGGCGAACTCGCCCTGATACCGGTCGATATCGCGCTGCGGCGCGTGCAGCGGGAAGTGAGGCGCGTAAAACGCCAGGAAGGCGAAGAAGGGTTTGTCGGCGTGTTCCTCGGCGTGCTCTTTGAGGAACCGGATCATGTAGTCGGCCTTGGCCGTGGTCGCGTAGTAGTCGTCGCCGCGCGCGACCGGCGGCAGCTGCTCGTCGTCGAGGTAGTGCTCGCTGGGCCAGAAGTATCGGCCGTAGTCGGCGAAGTAGTACGAGCGATCGAAGCCGCCGTCGGCGATCGGCATGGGGAACCAGCGGTCGACGTGCCACTTGCCCGAGTGGTAGCTGCGATAGCCCGCGGGCTTAAGCAATTCCGGCAGCGTGCGGGCCCAAGTCGGGCGATCCTGCTCGCCCATCTGGTCGTGGTAGTAGCCGGTCAACAGCGACACGCGGCTGGTCCAGCATCGGCCGGTGTTGTAGAACCGGGTGTAGCGCAGGCCGCGCTCGGCGAGATAGTCGAGGTTGGGCGTGCGGATATCCCCGCCGTAGCACCCGAGATCGGCGAAGCCCAGGTCGTCGGCCATGATGACCAGGACGTTGGTCTTCGGCGCGTCGGGCTCGGCGCCGACCGATGCAGTCAGCATCAGACAGAGCGCGGCGAACGGGATGAAGTAACGAGCGAACACAGCCAGTCTCCTTCGAACGATCCGGAGTTGCACTTAAGTTGCACTTATACAGACGCGTCGATCCGTAAATAATAACGCCCACTACCGAAGTAGCGGGCGTTATTTTCAAACGAGGGCGACGGGATTCGAACCCGCAACCTCCGGCGTGACAGGCCGGTGCTCTAACCAATTGAGCTACGCCCCCTTTGGGGCCGTGTCCCGATCCGGATTGCATCGGGCCAAGTAATTTAGCTAGTCGTGACTTGCTGTCAAGTTGGTCGCCGACGCCGGTGATTCGCCGCCTCGAGCCAAATGCAGGGGTTGTCGGGACGGATTACGACCACCCCGCAACGAACCATCGAGCAGAGTCATCGGACGGGCCGGCGGCTCACTTCACCTCGCTGAGCTTGACCGGGCAACGATTATCCGCGGCGAGCACGGCCGCTTCGAGCACCCGCTGGGTCTCGTACGCGTCCTGGAAGTCGCAGATCGGCACGACCGGTTTCTTGCCGGCGATGACGTTGAGCATGTCGGCGGCCATGTTCACGAACGTGTGCTCGTAGCCGATGATGTGCGCGGCCGGCCACCAGTTGCCGACGTACGGGTGGCCGTCGTCGCCGCGGGTGACGTTGATGGTGGACCAGCCCTGTTCCTTACCGGGCAGGGTGTTGTCGTACCACTCCAGTTCGTTGGCTCGTTCGAAGTTGTAGCGGAGCGCACCCTTCTCGCCGTGGATCTCGATGCGGTTGGCGTTCTTGTCGCCGGTCGCGAGGCGGGAGGCTTCGAAGGACGCGACCGCGCCCTTCTTGAATCGGGCGAGGAAGAGCAGCGCGTCGTCGACGGTGGACTTGCCGTAGCGCTTGGTCTTGGACTTCTTCGCGCCCTTGCCGGTGATCGCGCCGCCGCCGGCGGCCTCGACCTGGGCGAGGACTTGCTTGAGCCTGCGCGGGGACTTGGAGAGGGGCACCGTGTCGACGACGAGGTCGTTGTAGGTCACCAGCCCGACCCGCGCGCCCGGGGCGACCACGGTGA
>JBMYUK010000401.1:0-2978 GCA_049605275.1 Phycisphaeraceae bacterium | reverse complement strand
CAAGCCCACCTGCGACATCTTCCCGCAGCAGTACGCCTTCAACCTCTTCAGCCACAACTCGCCGCTGAAAGACAACGGCTACAACGAGGAAGAACTCAAGATGGTCCACGAAAGCCATAAAATCTGGGACCAGCCCGAAGACCAACGCACGCCGATCACCGCGACGTGCATCCGCGTCCCGGTCATGCGGGCCCACGCCGAGTCGATCAATCTCACGCTCGATCATCCGCTCACCGAAGATGATGCGCGACATCTGCTCGCCGATGCCCCCGGGGTCGCGCTCATCGACGATCGAGAGGCCAACCGCTTCCCAACACCGCTCGACGCCTCGCACGTCGACGACGTCTTCGTCGGCCGCATCCGCCGCGACATCAGCCAGCCCAACGATCGTGGCCTCGACCTCTTCGTCTGCGGCGATCAGGTCCGCAAAGGCGCCGCGCTCAACGCGATCCAGATCGCGGAACTGCTGCTGCACAAATAAAACTGAACTGCAATGCTTCGTTACGCCGCCTTGGGCACGAACACGCGGACCGCGTTGCGCCCGCTCGTCTTCGCGGCATATGCGCCCTTGTCCGCGGCTTTGACCAATTGCTCGGGCCGCTTGAACAGCGTGCCCTCGTAGGTCGCCACGCCGATCGAACCCGTCACGCCCGGCGCGACGCCCGCTTCGCCGATCGATAGCTTCGACATCGCCTCGATGATGTTGACGCGCAGCGTCTCGGCCAGTGTCGCCGCGTCTTGGCGCGACATGCCGGCGCTGAGCATGAGAAACTCGTCGCCGCCGTAGCGAAACGCGTCGCCGCGGCCCTTGCTGGTGGCTTCGAGCGTCTCGGCGATGGCGACGAGTACCGCATCGCCCGCGTCGTGGCCGTGCGTGTCGTTGACGCTCTTAAAGTGATCGAGATCGATAAAGACCAGGCTCAGCGGATTCTCCGGCGTGACCGAGAGAAACAGTTCGTCGAGTTGCTCGTCGAAGTGCCGTCGGTTGTAGAGGCCGGTCACCGCGTCGCGCTGCGCCTTCTTCGCCAGCTCTTGGTTTTCCTGCTGAAGCTCGCCGGTGACGCGCGCGTTCTGCAAGCTGATCATCTCGAGCGCCTCGCGCGCCCGGGCCATGATGTCTTCGGTGTTGTTCAGTTCGCCCGTCGGCAACTCGAACAGCCGCTGCGTCTGCCGCGCTTCCTGGCAGGTTTTTTCGAGAAACGCCTCGGCCTCGGCCTGCTCGATCCCGAACCAGCCGCTGAGCACCATGTGAAAGGCGCGCACGCGCTGCTGGTCTTCCGGATGTTCGATCAACTCGGCCGTGTACGCACCGGCGTGGACGACGCGAATCATCTGCTGCATGTCTTCGGGCGCATCGTCCGCGCGCTCGTGCAGCCGGATCGACTCGACGAGCAGCGGCGGCAGGCCCCACGACTCGGTCAGCGCGCCGCCGACGTCCGCGTGATCCCCACCGAGCAGTTCGGTCTCGATCTTACCCAGCTTGCGGTGATCGCCCTGCGTCTGCTCGAGGATCATCGCGTATTCTTCCCGGAGCACCTGCACGAGCGCGAGCACGCCGACGTCCTGCAACAGCGAGGACATGAAGACCTCTTCGGCCTGAACGATGCCGAGCCTGTCGCAGAGCTCTTTCGCCGCCGTCGCGCAGTACAAACTTCGGCGCCAGAACGCCATCGGATCAAAGCCCAAGCCCTCGGACTGCGTGAGCTTGCCGACCAGCGAGAAACCCAACGCGAGCGTTTTCACCGCGTTGAGCCCGAGCACGACGACCGCCTGATGCACCGACCCGATCGTCTTTGGCAGGCCGTAGAAGCTCGAGTTCACCGTCTTGAGCATCTTCGTCGACAGCGCGGGATCGAGGCTGATCGTCTCGGCGATCTTGTCGACGTTCGCCTCGTCTTCCTGCACCAGATCGATGATCTGCATCGCGACCGCGGGCATGCTCGGCAACTGGGGCGAGCTGAACAGGCGGTCCATCAGTTTTGCATCGATCGGCATCGGTCCGCCTCCCGCATCAAACGCGGGGGAACGCTCCTCCCACGACTGTGTCTAGTCTGACCCACGGGTTATCGACATGTTGTGCAGAATGCTTAAAGACCGTTCGCCCGATCGCCGGCAAATAAAACGGCCCGACAGAGCCGGGCCGTGGGGTGATGCGGGTTGTAACGATGCCGCGGGCTCAGCCGTTGGACTCGGCCGGGGAGACCGCCTCTTCGCCAGCCTCGTTATCGGGGCCCGAGTCGTCGCCGGGATCCGCTTCGTCTTCGGTCGGTGCAGGGACCGATTCGAACACGAGGTGATCCTTGTCTTCGGGATGGGAGACTTTGATGATGTGCCCGTCGAGAATGTCGCCGCGCAGGATTTGCTCGGACAACGGATCCTCGACGTACTGCCCGATCGCTCGACGCAAGGGGCGGGCACCGAAGTCGGGGTTGTAGCCCTTGTCGATAAGAAACTCTTTGGCGTCTTGATCGAGTTCGAGTTGCATATGCCGCTCTTCGAGACGCTTGAACACCTTGGCGAGTTCGAAGTCCACGACGGTGTAGAGATCTTCTTTCGTGAGCGGTCGGAAGACGATCATCTCATCGAGGCGGTTGATGAACTCGGGGCGGAAGTATCGCTCGACCTCGGTCTCGAGGGTTTTCTTGATCTTGCCGTAGTCGGCGTCGGGATCGTGCTTGGAAAAGCCGAAGCCACCCTTGTTCTTGATGAGGTCCGCGCCGACGTTACTCGTCAGGATGAGGATCACGTTGCGGAAATCGACGTGCCGACCGAACGAATCGGTAAGCTGGCCCTCTTCCATCACCTGTAAGAGCATGTTAAAGACGTCGGGGTGCGCCTTCTCGATCTCGTCGAGTAGGACGACGGAATACGGTCGCCGGCGGATCTGCTCGGTCAGCTGACCGCCCTCTTCGTAGCCGACGTACCCGGGCGGTGCGCCGATGAGTCGGCTGACGTTGTGCTTCTCCATGTACTCGGAC
>JBMYUK010000400.1:0-2986 GCA_049605275.1 Phycisphaeraceae bacterium | reverse complement strand
CAGATCGCCGAAGTCGCTGGCCGACCCGCCGATGAGCACGCCGAACTGAAGGTCTTCGGTGACAAAGGTCGGGCTAAGTTCGACGCGTCCGCCGATCGAGCGTTCGTTGGTCGCGTAGCGAACGATGGCACCGCCGGCGAGGTGATTGTCGTCGTTGTAGCCGTAGGGACTGGTGGTGATCGCGTTGACGGTGCCGCCGACGGCGTCGGAGCCGTAGATAACGGAAGTAGGCCCCTTGATCACTTCGAGGCGTTCGATCGAGAACGGATCGATCGTGTTCCAGTACTGGTTCGGCCCGGAGCGGAACGTTGAGTTGTTGAGCCGCACGCCGTCGATTAGGAAGACGTTGCGATACCCGGTGAAGCCTCGGATGTAGGGCGAGCCCTGGCCGTGCGACGTGCGTTGGACGAGCACGCCGGGGGTGTACTTGAGCGTCTCGGGCACGGAGCGGATGCCGAAGTCGCGGATCTCGTCGGCAGTGACGACGTCGGTGACGTAGGGCGTATCGAAGGCGCGCTGCTCAAAGCCGTCGGCGGTGACGATGAGCGCATCGCCGAACCACTCGTCCAGTGATACATCGGTTTCGGATTCTACCGATGTATTTTGTGCCGTTGTGGCTATCGCTGTGAGTAGCGACGCGGATGTGAACAGAGCAGCGCAAGCCTGGCGTTGTTTCAAAAATCGACCCTCTCGTCGTGATGTGGAATGCTAGCTCAACCCCTGAGCCCTCTGGGATCATACGACCTTTTTATCCCCTGACCCATCTCTGCAGTATTTGCATCGCGGCACAGCGGTAGACTGTTGCAATGTCCCTAGGCACGCGATTGACGCTGAAGACGGCGGTGCTGGTGTTGGCCGTGCTCGTCGTGGCGGGCGGGGCGTTGTGGGGTTTGGGTGGGCTGAATCGTGACCTCGACGAGGCGCTGGGCGAGTATGACCGGCTGCGCAAGTCGTACATGTTGATCAATCATGTCGAGCAGGCACGCTCCGCTGCGAGCAGCGAGGCACCGACGCCCGATCGCGTGCGTCAACCGATCCAGCGGGCGGTGCTGATGCTCGACGAACAGGCCGGGGTGTTCACGCCGCGGCTGACTGCCGAGCTTCGCGGGGAGATGATGTCGGCCCTGCGTGCGCTCGAACAGGCACCGCCCGACACCGCGATCTCTTACGACACGATCGGCCCGCTCTACACCGCGATCAACCGCTTGACCGGCGAGATCACCGATACCGCCAAGCGGATCGAAGACATCGAAGCGAGCGCTACGCTGCGCCGGCAAAAGGTACTCATCGGCATCAGTGTGACGGCGGCGTTGGCGGTGTTGCTCGCGGTGGCCGTGGGGGTTTGGCAGTACCTCGCGGTGATGCGGCCGTTGCGTCGGCTGCAGCGCGGGGTGGAGCGGCTGGCGTCGGGTCGGTTCGGCGAGCGATTGGCGGTGTCGGGCGATCGCGAGTTCGCGCAACTGGGCAGCGACTTTAATCGTATGGCCGAGGAGTTGGCGTCGCTGTATCACGACCTGGAAGACAAGGTCCGTCTTCGCTCGTCGCAGCTGGCGCAGTCCGAGCGATTGGCGTCGGTTGGCTTCCTCGCGGCGGGCGTTGCGCACGAGATCAATAACCCGCTGGCCATCATCGCCGGCGAGGCCGAGTTGGCGCTCGGCGGGCTGTCGAATGACGGGGACGCGGCGTTGCGCCGCGCGCTCAAGGCGGTGCGCGACGAGGCGTTTCGCTGCAAGACGATCACGCAGAAGCTGTTGTCGCTGGCTCGGCCGGGCAGCACCGCGCTCGAGCCGGTCGACCTCGTTCTGCTCGCCGAGGAAGTGGCGTCGCTGATTAAGACGCTGCCGCAGCGCAAGGGTCGAACGATCGCGGTGGTCGGTGCGGCGAAGGTGTCGGCGATGAGCGACGCGTCGCGGGTGAAGCAGGTGCTGTTGAATCTGGTCATCAACGCGCTCGAGGCGGTGCCCGAGCGGATCGGCACGGTGCAGGTGCGCGTGTCCGAGTCGATGGGCCGGGCGTCCCTGAGCGTCACGGACAACGGCAAGGGGATCGACGCGGAAGCGCTGAGTCGGGTCTTCGAGCCGTTTTATACGTCCAAGAAAAACCCCAGCACGCCGGGGCTCGGCCTCGGGCTGTCGATCAGCCACGCGATCATCGAAGACCTCGGCGGTCAACTCACCGCGGACTCGCCGGGCCCGGGCAAGGGCAGCACCTTCACCATCGAACTGCCGGTATCGAACCGAGGTATAAATCCCTGATGCGACCCCAGACCCGACCCAACGTACTTGTCGTCGACGACGAAAGCCGCCTGCGCGATCTCCTGGTCCGCGGCATCCAGCAGATGGGCTACGACTGCGCGGGCTCGCCGAACGGCGAAGACGCGCTCCGCAAGATGCGCGACGAGCCGCGCGGCGTCGCCATCGTCGACCTCAACCTGCCGGGCATGGACGGCATGGCGCTCTTCGAAAAACTCCGACGCGGCTGGCCCGCCATCCAGGTCATCGTGCTCACCGGCTTCGGCGATCTCGACGCAGCCAAGAACGCGATCCGACTGGACGTCGTCGACTTTCTCACCAAGCCGACGCACATGGGCGAGCTCGAAGAGGCGCTCTCGCGAGCCTGGCGACGCATCGACGACGCCGTCGGCCTCGACGCGGTGCAGCTGCCCGACCCCACCGAAGACGACGTCGCCGACCAAGACATCGACGAACAGGACGACGACGATCAAGCCGACGGCGGCCGCGCCGAGCCGCGCGAGGGCGAGTCCCTGGACGAACTCGAACGCCGACACATCCTCGATACGCTCGCCCGGCACGACGGCAACCGACGCGACACCGCCGAGGCCTTGGGCATCAGCCTCCGCACGCTCTACTACCGGCTGAGTCAGTACCAAAAGGACGGCCACCTTTGACCGACGCGCACGGGCCCCAACCCCTGCGATGGGTCGCGGGTGGCTTGCTGCTCGCTGCGCTCGCGCTGTCGGTCTATC
>JBMYUK010000399.1:0-2987 GCA_049605275.1 Phycisphaeraceae bacterium | reverse complement strand
CTTCTCGAGTACGACCGGAAGAAACTCAGGGAATGGCGAGACCAAGGCTATGAAGCGAGGCGTCAGCCTTGGCAGCTGGAACCAGATTGAGTTGACTATGCCTTCGCACCGAGCAGCACCAGATTGTCGCGATGGATCACCGCGGCGTAGCCCGCGCGGCCGAGGAGTTTTTCGAACTGGTCCGAGCGTTTGCCTTGGATCAGCGCGAGTTCGTCGGCCGAGTAGTTGGTCAGCCCGCGGGCCAGTTCCTTGCCGCGGGCGTCGCGCACGAGCAAGACGTCGCCGCGCATGAATCGGCCGGTGACCTCGGTGATGCCCGAGGCGAGGAGCGACTTGCCGCGATCGCGCATCGCGCGGGTCGCGCCGTCGTCGACGCTGACGGTGCCCGCGGGCCTGGCGGTCAGGCCGATCCATCGCTGCCGGCTGTCGAGCTTCCGCGCGGCCGGGGCGAAGACCGTGCCGATCTTCTCGCCGTTGACCAGCTTCAACAGCACGTCTTTGCGCTTGCCGGGCGCGATGACAGCCAGTTCGCCCGCTTCGGTGACCAGACGGGCCGCGTCGAGCTTCGTCTTCATCCCGCCGCTGCCCCAACTCGTCTTGCGGTCGGTCTTCGCGTGTCGCTGTGCGTCGAGCACGGAGTCCACCCGGTCGATCACCTCGTCGTTCTCATCGAGCAGCCCATCGACCGAGGTGAGCAGGATCAGCGCGTCGGCTCGGATCGCGTTGGTCATCATCGCCGCGAGCAGGTCGTTGTCGCCGAAGCGCAACTCCTCGACCGCGACCGTGTCGTTCTCGTTGAGCACGGGCACCGCGCCCAGTTCGTGCAGCTTCGCGGCGCAGTTGCGGATGTTCAGGAAGCGCACCCGGTCGTCGAAGTCGCCGCGCGTCAGCAGCATCTGCCCGGCCGAGTGGCCCTTGCGTTTCGCCGCAGAGTGCAGGAGCGCCATGAGCTTGCGCTGCCCGATCGCCGCGACCGCCTGCAACTCCGCGAGGTCCGTCGGGCGTCGACGGAGGCCAAGTTCCGCGCAGCCCGCCGCCACCGCGCCGCTGCACACCAACACCACCTCTCGACCGCCCTCGATCAGCGCGACGACCTGTCCCATCAGCCGGTTGATCGCGGGCACATCCACGCCCGGCCCCGCGTCCGTCCGCTTGGTCACCAGCGCGCTGCCGACCTTCACGACCAGCCGCTTCGCCTCCTTGAGTTCGTTCTGTCGCAGTTGCGTCGCGGGCATCAGTCTCGGGCCTCGTTCAATAAGGCCAAGATCATAGCCGCATGCCGAGCCGTCGAACCCTGCCGCGAACGGATCACCGCTCGACCCGCCTCGGCCGTCCGCTTAGCCGCCTCCCGGTCCGCCAACAGCTCGCCCACCGCCGCGCCCGGATCGTCGGTCACCGCGATGCCGCCCGCCTCGCGCATCGCATCGACCGTCTCCTGAAAATCGCTGTGACACGGCCCGATCACCACCGCCTTGCCGAGCGCCGCCGGCTCCATCACGTCCGACCCGTACAGCCCCAAAAAACTCCGTCCAACCACCGCCACGTCCGCAAACCCATAAGCCTTCCGCAACTCCCCGATCGTGTCCAGCAGGTAGACCGGCCCGTCGCCGGGCTGCTTGTCGGTACGCCGAATGCAACCCGGCGCAGCCTTTGCCGCATCATCAAACCACTCCGGCTTCCGCGGCGCGATCACCAGCTGCGTCCCCGCCGGCCAAGACGACAGCGCCTCGATCAACAACCGATCCTCGCCCGGCCCCGTCGACCCCGCCACCACGATCGGCCGAGTGACATCCAAACCGAGTTCTGAGGCCAACGCCTCCGACCCCGAAACTTCATCCTCGATCGCCGCCGTGTCCCACTTCATCGTGTCCACCACGCGCACGTCCCGCGCACCCATCGCGCGGAAACGCTCGGCATACGCCTCGGTCTGCGCAGCGACAAAACGCAGTTTCCCGAAGCTCGGCCCAATCAATCGCCTGATCTTCCGATACCCCCGGAACGACCGCTCGCTCAGCCGGCCGTTCACGACGCACAACGGGACCCCGCGCCCCTCGCAAGCGTCCACGAAGTTCGGCCAGACCTCGAGCTCGACCGCGCACACCGCGTCGGGCTTGATCCGATCGAGAAAGCGTGCGACGACCCACGAGAAATCGAGCGGGTAGCGGACGACGGCGTGCCGCTCACCATACAACTCGGTCGCGCGCTGGTACCCCGTATTCGTCGTCGCCGCTACAACGATCCGCAGCGATGGTTCGCGTTCGATCAACTCGTCGATCAACCCGCGAAGCAGCGACACCTCGCCGACGCTCACCGCGTTAAACAGCAGCGTCCGCCCGCCGTGTTCCGCAAGCGCCTCGGCGTGCCCGAATCGCCCCTGCCAGTCCGTCCGCCACTTGCCCGTACGCAACAGCGACCACCCCCACACCGGCGAGGTCAGCGCCACCCCAATCCCATAAGCAAGATCACGCAGATTCGGCACAGCCCGCATTGTAAGATGCGCCGATGAATGGGGTCCTCGGCTTCCTGATGCTCGCGGCGCTCGCGTCGTTCGCCGTCCTTGTTCTGATGCTGAAGATCGTGTTTTACTATTCCGGACGCTACGCGGACGCCTTGTCCGGGCTCATCTGCCCGCGCTGCGAATACAAGCGGCTCGGCGCGACGTCGAAGCAGTGCCCGGAGTGCGGCGCCGAGTGGGGCGTCGGCCAACGCCAGCGCACCCCGGCCTGGGTCGAGTGGTCCTTCGTCCTCATCTTCCTGCTCACGATGTTCTTGATCCTCCCCGGCCTGCTACTCGTCGCCTTAGGCTTGTTGGCCTAGCCCAACACCCAACACCATCCCTTACAATCCCCGTCCCATGAAGACGCCCGACAAGACTTTCTACGTCACGACCCCGATCTACTACGCGAGCGGCGAGCCGCACATCGGGCACGCATACACGACGATCCTCGCGGACGCCCTGGCCCGCTTCGACCGGCAGGCGGGGCGGG
>JBMYUK010000398.1:1073-3013 GCA_049605275.1 Phycisphaeraceae bacterium | reverse complement strand
CATGACCCCTTGTGCGGCCGTGCCGCGGCGGTTGCCCCACAGCCCGACTTCGTCCGCGGCCATCCCGCGATCGGTCCCGCTCGGCTCCCACTCGCGGCGGACCCGGAACACCTCGGGTTTTTCGGGATCGACGATCGCGGCACGCATCGCCTTGCGGGCGTTCTCGAGGTAGCGGTCCAGCTGCTCCGGGCCGATCCGCATGAGGTCGGCCGTGTTGTTGAAGTGGTAGTGATACTCGGGGTCTTCGGGCAGGTTGTAGAGCACGTCGAGCTCGAAGCCGAGCAGCTCTTTGAGCGTGTTCTCGTACTCGACGTTGGTCAGGCGGCGGGTCTTGGGCTCGGGCGCTTCCTGGCTGACCTTCTCGACGTAGTCACGCATCCCCGCGGTGATCCACGCGATCACGGCCTGGGTCTCGGCGGCGGTGGGCTGCGGCTCCTTGGCGGGCGGCATCTCGCCGAACTCGAGCATGTCCAGCACCGACTCCCACTTATCCAACTCCTGGCCGAGCGACAGATCGCCGTTGAGCGAGTGGACCGTGATGCTGCCCTTGCTCGTCTCCGGCCCGTGGCAGCGGATGCAGTGCTGCTCGAAATACGGCGCAACCACCGCTTCGTAGCCCGCGATGCCGGTCGGCGCGGCATGATCATTGGCTTGGGCGTTAGCCGCGTGGGCGCAGAGATAAAGACTCGCTGCGGCACAGATACACTTCAAAAAACGCGACATTCGTCAGTTTTCGGTGTGCCACAGGCATCGTCATGCCTGCGAACCAGTTGTCATGCTTGTTCGGGCCGAGTCCTTCAACCTCGGCCAACAATCGCTCCCACGGTATCGTAGACGTGTCGGGGCGGACACGCGTTACGCATCATAGCCGTTTCAGACGGCTGAGGCGGGATTTTTCTCAATGCGATCCATACGGTGATGGATCGGTCAGCACGTCTTGCACGCACATATCAATTAACTATACCCCTCAAATCCGCTCGCGTGCAATTATTGTGCGAGTCGCCATCGGTCAGCCCGTGCGTTCGTTCTTCATTTCTTGAGAAAATATAAAGTCGAGCGTGCAGCGGTTCCGATAACGCACATACCTGCTAATTCAAACCGAGGGTGTGGGCCGATCATCGCATTCATCTTGCCCGCGACCCGTCCAGCATCAGGAGCATCGCATGGCTGATTCCAAGGCGACCCGGGTCCGAAACTACGTGCAGGCGCTCGGACGCGAAGACCGCCACATCGTCATGCTCTACTTCGCCGACGGCCTGACGCCCATGGAAATCAGCCGGGTGCTCGACCTGCCCACGACCCGCGTTCGGACGCGACTCGCCGAACTCCGAGCCGAACTCGGCGGCATGACGCAGCGAAAGACGACGCCCACCCCTGCCGCCGCCACCGCCGCGACGCGACTGCCCAACGATCCATCCGCCGGCAACCGCGCCGCCTACGCCTGACCCGCTACCCCCGATCGCCCCCGCGCGGCCAACCTCAGGCCCGCACGACCCAAAAAAGCCCGGCCAAACGGTCGGGCTTTTTCAATCGCTTCGAGATCAAACCACCACGCAACCGCTCGATCACGCCGCGCGATGCGACTCGACCGATCGATGGTGCGCGATGTCGCGCCGGCGATTCACCCGGCGGCGAACCGTCCGCTTGATCCGACGCCCCGCCTCCTCGATCGCGTGATAGATGTCCGGGTCGACGTGCTGAACGTGCACCTCGCCGACCCCGCCCAGCGTCACGCGCACCGTGCAACACCGCTCGACGCCGTGCTTGGTGCCGTGCAAGTCCTCGAGAAGCACGTCCACCCGTTCCACACGGCTCGAAAAATGCTCCAACGCACCCACGAGCCGCTCACGCGCGTAGCGATCGACGTGCTCACTGTTATCCAGATGAACGCAACGGACATCAAATCTCATGTCTATACCTCGGTTGTCAGGAATCAGAAC
>JBMYUK010000398.1:0-1063 GCA_049605275.1 Phycisphaeraceae bacterium | reverse complement strand
AGTTCTTCTATCATAAAAAACACCAGCCCACGCTCCAAGCAAAAAATCTCAAGCCGATAAACCCCACGCCCAACCCGCAAACGCAGCGACTTCAGCAACCGGCAGCCGCTAACCTACCTCAATCGCTCAGCGGCTCCAGGCCCGCCGTCGACTCCCTCGGCCGCGCCGACGCCGGCCAACGCTCGGGCAAATCGCCTTCCTGAAACAGCAACAGCTCCGCCACGTCCTTCGCCCGCTTCTTGTGAACCGCGCCGTTCGCCATCCCCACCACCACCTTTGAGCCGCGATCCAACGGCAGCGTTGACACCACCACGCTCGACGCGTGATCCGTCCCCGCGTGACGACCGAACAACAAAAACCCGCTGTTGCCCGACAGCCAGCCCGATCGCTCCGCGTCCGTCATCCGCTCGAAGCGAGCCGGCAGGTCCGACGCCAAACCCGACACCGTCAGCGACGCCGGCTCGACCAAACCCGCCGACACCAGGTCCATCCAACCGCCCGGCTGAACGCCCTCCTGAACCACATAACGATCGCACGCATAGGCCAGCGCCTGCACCCGAGCGAACATCGGATCGACCCGCGCCGACGCCGGCTCCAACGCCCGCGCCGACTCGATCGCACCGCCCGGCAGCGCCTCGCGCGTCAGCAGCCACTGCTCGTCCGTGTGTGTCGACACCCGCAGCACGCCGCCGTCGTCTTCGAAAACCACCCGACCCGTAATCCGCGGCACGCCCGGGTCCTCGCTGTCGCTGTCGATGCTCAAAATATCACCCGAAAGCTGGTAAATCAGCTCGTGACGCTCCGGCTCCGCCGACTCCGGGCTCGTCCGCTCGTAGAGCGCCAAACCGCCCTCGCCGAACGAGAACCGCACCGTCAGGTCGCTCGCGATCGGCCGATCCACGCCCACCGACTGCAAATACCAATCCCCCGACAACGGCGAATCATCCACCAGCACGATCGGCTCCAATTCCCCCTCCCGATCGCAGCCCAGCAGATACAACACCCCCAGGCACAACACCGTCACCAGTTTCCATCGCCGCATCGAAAGTCTCCATCTCAGACC
>JBMYUK010000397.1:0-3014 GCA_049605275.1 Phycisphaeraceae bacterium | reverse complement strand
CGAATCGCGTCGATTCGCGAAGCGATGCGGGTTACTTAGCGGCCTGTTCGTCGGGGTTGAGTCGGCTGAGGATGAGTTTGCCGCGGTCGGGGTCGATCTCGTAGGTGAAGTTACTGAGGAACGAGTTGCCGAGCAGGGGGGAGGCGGCGCTGAGGTCGGGCGGCAGGACGAACGCCTCGACGCCGTTGCAGATGAACTCGCCGACCTGAACCGATTCGAGCGTGACGCGTCGGGCGTCGACCAGCTTGCCGTCGGCCATCTGAAGCTGAACGATCGGGTCGGCGTCGGTGACGGTGATGCCCAGGTCCGTCGCGAAGAGGTGGGGCAGGCTCAGGGCGCTCGCGCCGGTGTCGAGGATCATGGAGCGGATCGGCTTGCCGTTGATCCGCACGTCGATCTCCATGACGTTGCCGACCTTGCGGAGGTCGACGGCGCCGCGCTGGTACTCGGCGGCGGCCTTGGCGAGATCGCGATTGATGATCTCGAAGCGGCGGCTCGGGCCGAGGACGTACTTGCGTTTGTCGGCGTCGGAGATCGCTTCGATCGCGCCGGTAATCGCGGCGTCCTCGGCGAGCTCGGCGTACTTATCGGTGACGACCTGCGCCTTTTCGACCCAGGTCACCATGGTCGCGATGTAGGCGGCGCGGGCGTCGTCGATCTTGACCTGCTGATCTTTTTCGAATTCCGTCCGCTCCACCTGGACCTGCTTGATGAGGGCGACGAGATCGTCGTAGGCCTTGATTGCGCGGGCTTGTTCCTGGCGGGTGTTGGCGCTGTTGGCTTTGTACTTGGCCTCGCTCATCTCGCGCTGCAGGTTCGCGATGTAGTGCTGGGCCTTGGCGATCTTGCGCTCGGCGTCGCGGAACTGGTCCTCGGCCTTGTCGAGGTCGCGCTGGGCGTCTTTGATCTCGCGGCGGGCTTTGATGATCTCCTCTTCCTCCGCGATCACGTACTCGAGGCCGGCTCGGGTCAGCCCGGCGTCTTCGAGAGTTTTGGCGGGGTCGGCGGCGAGTCGCTGCGCCGGCGCGAGGGCGACGGTCAGCAGCAAGAGGACGCAAAACGGTGAGAGTCGTTGCATGAGGTGCTTTCGTGTAAGCGTTGGCTCGGGTGCCGCGCCGCGGCGGGATCGGCGGAACGAGCGTTGCAGGCCGGAGCCACGATTATACCAACGCACGCGGCGAATTGAACCCCGTCCGCCACGGTTTGATCTGGTTACCAGGCCCCGCCGCGTTCGAGCACCGCCCGGGCGGCGTCGTAGTAGACGTCTTGTAAACGCTTGGGCGACAGAATCGCGCCGCGCAGCGTGGCGGTGGACTTGGGGTCGGCGGTTGGATCGACCTTGTTCAGATCGGGATCGACGATGGGGCTCGGGCCGTCGTAGTCGGTTTCCATGAGGGTTCGCAGGGCCCAGTAGCGGGAGGCGTAGAGCTCGCGGCCGTGGCCGGCGTCGGGGTTGTCGGGGTCGGGGTCGGTGTTGGTGGGCCAGGCGACGATGTCGCTACCGAAGAGGACGCGGCCGGGGTTGTCTTCGACGAACTGTCGGAAGCGATCGGGGTGTTTGCTGAGTTCGCGGACTTGCCACTTGGTCGCGGAGGTGTCGACGACGTAATTGGGGTGTCGGTCGAGGAAGGCCTGGAGCCAGTCGAGGTCTTCGGGGTAGCCGCCCATGTGTGCGCCGATCCAGGTGACGTCGCGGTACTGCGCGAGGAGCTCTTCGAGCGGCTTGTATTGCTCGAGCTTCGTGCCGTACTTGTCGCTGTCGGCGTAGGCGGTTTGGAACCAGGTATCGGGGTCGGCGACATGCGTCATGAACAGGCGATAGCCCAGGTCGTAGGCGAGTTGGATGCCGCGGCGTCGGATCGGCGAGCCGAGGCGCATCGGGCTCTCCGGGCTGTCGTCGAAATCGAGGCCGCGCGGCCCGCACCAGAACTTGATGATCCGCGAGCCCATCTCGTAGAACGCTTCGATGTCGTCGAGCCACTTCGTTGTGAACGTGTCGGGCTCGTCGCGCTTGGTGAAGTCGGGGACGCAGATGAATCGGATGCGGCCGGCGCGGTCGCAGGTGAGCGAGTCGCGCACCTGTCGCGCGTGGTCGATGCCGGTCATGGTGTACGCGCGTTCGATGCCGAAGGCGTCGCAAGTGTCGAGGTAGAGCTCGGCGGCGCGCGGCGAGGAGACGTGGGTGTGGATGTCGATGATCGGGCCGTCGTATGCGAAGCGGTCGGCCTCTTTGAGAAAGTCGATGCCCAGGCGGTTGGCGTCGCTGACGGGTCGGCTGCCCGCGGTGTCGGCGTGTTCGGTGGTCGGGGTCGGCATGGCGGGCTCCGGCGAAGGCTCACGCGGGACGCTTATCCCGCCGACGTGAAGTGTAGCCCCTGCGATTATGATGGGGCCGGCAGCGACGGAGCCCAAGCGATCAGCGACGACGACACGATCGATGACTCACCGGACGAGACGGAGCGCGACGCGCTGTCGCCGCGCTACGACCTCGTCGCGATCGATCTCGACGGCACGCTGCTTCGCTCGGATAAGTCGCTGGTCCGCTACGACGCGGTGGCGATCGGCGAAGCCAGGCGGCGGGGGGTCAAGGTCGTCATCGCGACCGCGCGCCCGCCGCGCTCGTCGCGCGAGATTCACGCCCGGCTCGGCCTCGACACGCCCCTGATCAACTACAACGGCGCGGTCATCTACGACACGCAAAACAACCGCCACACGTTCTATCAACCGCTGTGCAACCAAACGGCAAGGGCCATCATCGAACACGCCCGCGCGATCGAGCCGGGCGTCGCCGTCGGCATCGAGGTGCTCGACAAGTGGTACACCGACCACAACGACCCGGCGTTCCAGACCGCCACCGCGCGACGCTTCAAACCCGATTACATCGGGCCGCTCGACGTGCCCCTCCAGCAGCCGGTCACCAAGCTCATGCTGCTCTTCCACGCCGATCGGCTCAGGCCCGTGCGCGAGGCGATCCGCGAGCGCTTCGGCGACGCCGCGGCCTTGCCCCAAAGCGA
>JBMYUK010000396.1:2810-3018 GCA_049605275.1 Phycisphaeraceae bacterium | reverse complement strand
CAGGTACATCGTGCAATACACCAACGAGCACGGCAAGCGCAAGACACTCAGCCTTGGCAAGTGCAGCAATCGACACGCGAACGCCGTGGCCGGCTACTTGGATGATGTCTCGATCTCACGCAAGAACGGCCAACCGATGCAGCATACGACGGCCGCCTGGCTCGCAGCTCTCCAAGGCGACCTACGCCGACGCTGTGAGGATCTGGGC
>JBMYUK010000396.1:0-2800 GCA_049605275.1 Phycisphaeraceae bacterium | reverse complement strand
CGACGCTAGGCGAGTTGCTCGATGAATACATCGCCAACCATCACGCGACACCCGGCACGATCAAGACCTGGCAGACCACCGCATCACGCCTAACCGCTTTCTTCACACGCGAGCAAAACCTCCGCAGCATCACATCTGGCGACGCGTCAGACTGGCGTGCTTGGATGCTCAATGACCGCAAGCCTACTCTTGCAGCTTCAACGGTCGGCAAGTCGGTCCGCACCACCAAGCAGATCATGCGATATGCGATAGACAAGCGCTACCTCGACGCCGATCCATTCGATCGCGTGAAAGGTGGCGGCGTTGCTAATGAGGACAAACGCTACTTTGTCACGGCCGAGGAAGCTGCGCAAGTCCTTGCCGTCTTACCTGACAGCCAGTGGCGTCTACTCTTCGGCTTGGCGAGGTTCGCGGGCCTGCGTATTCCAAGTGAGGCATTAGCGTTGACCTGGGCAGATGTGAATTGGGAGCAAGGCGTGCTCCTGGTCCGGTCGGATAAGAACAAACGCCACAGCGGCAAGGGGATTCGTTTCGTGCCGATCGCCCAGGACCTGGGCCGCTTGCTGCAGCAGGCATACGACGACGCCGATGACGGTGAAACGAACATCATCACGATCTACCGCGATAAGACCGCGAATCTTCGCACGCAGCTGGTCCGGTACATCGAGCAGGCAGGCATCAAGCCCTGGCCCAAGCCCTGGCAAAACCTTCGGGCGACATGCGCAACCGAGCTCGAAGAGCTTTACCCAGGCAAAGACGTCAACGCCTGGATCGGACACAGCGAGAAGGTGGCACGCAGTAACTACCGGATGGCTCGGGACAAGCATCTGCAGTCAGCCCGTCAGCTGGATCGCCTGACCGACATCAAGAGCGCTGCAAAAGCGCTGCATCGCACGCAAACGGATGGCACCGCCGAAGACCGCACGACCATTCCGACCGTGTCGCAACTCGTTGCCAACAAAACACCTGTGTCAAAAACCCCTAAAAAACAAGCGTCTTCCGATTTCTCGAAAAACGCTGAAAATGGGCCTGGCAGGATTCGAACCTGCGACCTCACCCTTATCAGGGGTGCGCTCTAACCAACTGAGCTACAAGCCCGGGTTGTTCCGGGGCCACGCCCGACCGGGGATCGAACATTATCGTGAATCCTCGGGAGGTGTCAATCGCGCGATGCTCAGTGATCGCCGCCCGCGTAGGACTCGACGGTGTAGTTGGGGCTTTCGCGGGTGATGGCGATGTCGTGAGGGTGGTTCTCCGCCAGGGAGTTGCCCGAGATGCGGACGAACTTGGCGTTCTCGCGGAGGGACTCGATGTCGTGCGTGCCGCAGTAGCCCATGCCGGCTCGCAGGCCGCCGACCATCTGGTAAACGAAGTCGGCGAGCGGGCCGCGGTAAGGGACGCGTCCTTCGACACCCTCGGGGACGAGTTTGTCTTTCGTGGTCACGCCCTTCTGTGAGTAGCGGTCGGCGGAGCCGGCGAGCATCGCGCCCTCGCTGCCCATGCCGCGATACTGCTTGTAGCGTCGGCCGGCGTGGATGATGAGTTCGCCCGGGGATTCGTCGAGGCCGGCGAACAGCGAGCCGAGCATGACGACCGACGCCCCCGCAGCAATGGCCTTCGTGATGTCGCCGGAGTGCCGGATGCCACCATCAGCGATGACGGGGACACCCAAGGGCTCGGCGGCCTTGACCGCGTTCATCACCGCGGTGATCTGCGGAACGCCAACGCCGGACACGACGCGCGTCGTGCAGATCGACCCCGGGCCGATGCCGACCTTGACCGCGTCGGCGCCCGCCTCGATCAGATCGCGTGCGCCATGCTCGGTGGCGACGTTGCCAGCGATCACATCGATGTCGAATCGGGCTTTGATGTCGCGGATCGACTGGAGGATGTTCTCGCTGTGGCCGTGCGCCGAGTCGAGGACGATCACATCGACCTCGGCATCTATCAGCGCTTCCACGCGCTCGAGTTGATGCACACCCACCGCCGCACCCACGCGCAGCCGGCCCCGGTCGTCGCGACAGGCCATCGGAAACTGGTGCAGCTTCGACACGTCGCGCATCGTGATCAGGCCCTTGAGACAAAAAGCATCGTCGACGAGCAGCAGCTTCTCGACCTTGTTCGCGTTAAGAACCTGCTCCGCTTTTTCGAGCGTCGTATCGGGCGAGGCGGTGACCAGCCGATCCTTCGTCATCACCTCGTGGACAGCGACGTCATCATCGGTGAGAAACACCATGTCGCGGCGGGTGAGGATGCCGACGACCTTGCCGTTGGTCTTGCCGTCGTCGGTGATGGGCACGCCGGAGATATGCTGCTCTTCCATCAGTCGGCGGACTTCGCTGGCCTTGGCTTCCGGCGGCAGCGTGACGGGGTCCGTAATCACGCCGTTGGCCGAGCGCTTGACCTTGGTGACCTCGCGGACCTGGGCTTCGATGGACAGGTTCTTGTGGATGACGCCCAGCCCGCCCTGCTGCGCGAGCGCGATCGCTAAGGCAGACTGCGTCACCGTGTCCATCGGCGCCGAGAGCAGCGGGATATTCAACGTGATGTTGCGCGTCAGCCGAGTCGAGGTGTCGGCCTGGCTTGGGACAACATCGCTGCGATCCGGCAGCAGCAGGACGTCATCGAACGTGATGCCTTCAGAGACGATTTTGGCTTCCATGGCCTAGTATCGCTGGATACCGGTGTACGCGTCAAGTTGCAGCCCGATACCCCCAAGGCGATCGCACCACCTGTGCGCACTCACGCCATTTTCACGCCGTCTTAACATCCCCCCTCGACACAAGGCCCGATTGGGGGC
>JBMYUK010000395.1:0-3027 GCA_049605275.1 Phycisphaeraceae bacterium | reverse complement strand
CTGCATGGCAACCAACTCTGGGTCCGCAACAGCAACGACACGGTCTGCGTCATCGACACGAACACCAACCAACTCATCGACACGGGCAAACGCCTCGAAACCAGCCTGTGGGCGTCGACCGATGACGGGGGGTACCTGATGACCACAAGTCGGCTTCGCGACGGCAGGCCGGTCTTGCAACTGATCGACACACAGACGCGCAGCGTTGCGGCCGAGTACATCGTTCCGGGACAATGGCTGCATTCCGCTGCGCTGTGTCCGCACACCGGCAAGGCGGCAGCGGTGATACGAGACGGCAGCCAAAGCCGGCTAGTCGTGATCGACCTGCAGGCGAAACAGCAACTCTCCGACAGCATGTTGCCGAGCAACAAAGGCAACTCGGTCAGCAAAAGCGTGCGATGGATCGACGATCGCTATCTGCTGCTCGGATCGCATATCGTGGACAGCACGACGGGGCGACACCTCTGGTCGACGCGGGTCGACGGTCGCAGCGTCCCTCGGGCTGGGCTGGTCAAATCCATCGGCATGCAGAGTCTCTGGCATGGCCAGGGCTCGCGTGATCGAGGCGGCGAAGCGTTCTTGATTAGCGCGGCCCTGCCGCTTGACAAGGTCGTTCAGAAAGCGTCGCGTGATCCGAAGGCGAATCAGCCGACGGGCTGGCTCATCGGCCCGGGCACCAAGGTGCGGGTCGAGGTCTCCGGTGTCGCCGATGGACAGGCCCTTGTCGAGAGCATCGAAAAGCGATTCGAAGAAGAGGGACTCATCAAGGACAACGCGGCCCCATACGTGCTTCGCGTCTCGCAGACCAGCGAGTCGAAAACCCAGGCCGTGGAGAGCTTCGGCCCCGGCGGGATTCAGCAGGGCACGATCACCGAGCAAACCGTGCTGACGACGTACGAATGGGTCGGGCCCAAGGACGAGGTCGTGTGGCGTCGTGTCAGTTCGAACAGCGCGGGGCTAGGACTCGGATACGATCGCGTGACCGTTGAAAACCCCGGCGACTCGGCCATCGCCGCGAAGCAGCGCGAGATTAACGAGCAGATCGAGCGCGGCCGAGTCCGTTCGTACTCCGGCCCGGTCACGCTTCCGGAAACGATCGACTCGCAACTGCTCGGGACCAGCGAGCTGACGATGCGCGGATACCAGAGCGTCAAGCAAAGCCCCTGACGCCGACGCGATCGACTCGCTACCTGCCTCACCCCGGACCGGTTCGTCGTGGGTCGGGCATCGGGATTCCGCGTAAAGTGTGAGGTCGCCTTTCGCCGATCTCACTCTTCATCATGTCCGATCCCACGACGCAATCCGACTCAACCAAGCCCAAGGGCAACGGCGACCCGCGATCCAATCCCTCGGGGCAGAGCGGGGCGAGCGGGTTGTCGTCGATCACGCTTTCGGGCAAGGGCGGGGCGAAGCCGGACGGTCGGCAGACGTTCGCGGCCGACGAGTTGGCGATCGTGCTGAGCCACTACGAGATCGGGATCATCGAGAAGATCCGCGAGTTTCCACGGGGCTCGCGTCGCGCGCCCAAGCTGCTGATCAAGGCCGAGCGCGGGCCGTTCTTACTCAAGCGTCGCGCGATGGGCAAGGACGATCCGCAAAAGGTCGCGTTCTGTCACGGCATCCAGCTGCACCTCGCCTCGCGACAGTTCCCGCTGCCGCACCTCATCGGGACCAAAGGCGACAATAACTCGATGCTTCGGCTGGGTGAGTTGACTTATGAGCTCTTCGAGTACATCCAGGGCACGCCGTACGACCAGTCGCTGGAGGCGACGCAGGACGCGGGCAAGGCGCTCGCGCTGATGCACAAGCTCTTATTGGATTACGAGTCGGACCACGAGCCGACCAGCAGCTCGTACCACAACGCGAAGTCGGTCTACGGCGCCTGCCGGGCGATCCCGACGACGCTGGCGAAGACGAATCCGACGCAGACCAGCGAGCAGGCCGTGGCGAATGACAAGCTCGTCCGCACGCTGCAGGGCTACTACGACGACGCGGTGACCCGGGCCGAGTCGGCGGGGATGCTCGATTGGCCGAGGCAGATCGTCCACAGCGACTGGCACCCGGGCAACATGCTCTTCCGCGGCCAGCGCGTCGTCGCGGTGATCGACTACGACACGGCCCGCAAGCACCAGCGCGTCATCGACGTCGCTAACGGGGCGCTGCAGTTCTCGATCCTCGGCGGGGGGGAGGACCCGCTGACCTGGCCCGAGGGCATCGATCTCGCGCGGTTCAAGCGTTTCATGATGGGCTACGACTCGGTGCCCGACGCGGTGATGACGCGGGCAGAACTGCGGGTCGTGCCCTGGCTGATGATCCAGGCCCTGATCGCCGAGTCGGTCATCCCGATCGCGCGGACGGGGATGTTCTCGCGGATGCAGGGCGGGGTGTTTCTCGAGATGGTGCGCCGCAAGTGCGCCTGGCTGGTCGAACAATCGGGCAAGCTGATCGAGATGCTCGACGATTGACGCCGGAAGCGTCGCCCTGCAATCCTTCGCAAAACGCTTTCGCTGGGTCGCAGCGCGGCTAAACTGTATCGTGATGACACCGCTGCTACGAACGACAACGCGATCGCTACTGATTAGTTTCGCTGCGCTGGGTGCGGCCGGCCTCACGTGCCAGGCCGCCGCGCAGGAAGACGAGCCGCAGCCGAGAGAACCGGAACAGCGCGTGATCGAAGACCAGGCCGAGCAGGCGATCCGCGAACTGTTCAAAGACTTCGACCTTCAGCTCGAAGACCTCGACGACCCCGACAACCGCCTCCGCGAGCAGCGCGAGCGGCTCGAAGCCCTCCAGCGTCGCATCCTTATTCAGAGGCGCGAGCGGCAGGTCAACCCCGAGCTTTTTGAGCAGCAGATCGCCGCCCAGCCCGATACGATCGCGGCCGAGCCGTTGGTCAGCCCGTGGTCGGAGCGGTCGCGGGACGAGGCGGTGGACGCGTTGGACGACCCGTCGTTCGAGGTGCGCGAATCGGCCGAAGACTATCTGTTGACCGACGATACGCTGGGCCGCGCGGCACTGGCGGCGCTC
>JBMYUK010000394.1:0-3028 GCA_049605275.1 Phycisphaeraceae bacterium | reverse complement strand
TAGATAAGGACGACACGATGCCAAAGTGGATGACGACTGTGATGCTGTGCGGGGTGATCGCGGTGCTGATCGTCGGGATCGGGATGCAGACCGGCCTGGCCGAGGACGGACCCGAAGACGACAAGCCGGCCGAGGCCCCTGCGCGCGACGTCGATGTCGAGGTGATCGCCGACCCCGGTCATAAGAAGATGAATCTCACGGCCCCCGACCGCTTCGAAGCGCGTTTCGCAACCTCGGCCGGGGACTTCACGGTCGCGGTCACGCGTGCCTGGGCACCGAATGGAGCGGACCGGTTCTACAGCCTCGTGAAAAACGGCTACTACGACGGCAACCGCTTTTTTCGCGTCGTCGAAGACTTCGTCGTGCAGTGGGGCATCCACGGCGACCCCGCGGTCAACAAGGCCTGGTACGACCCGGGCAACCGTGCCGAGGTCAACCTCAAGGACGACAAGCGGATCAAGTCGAACACCGCCGGCCGGATCGTCTTCGCCAATGCCGGGCCGAACACGCGATCGACGCAGCTGTTCATCAACCTCGACGACAACACGTTTCTCGACGACGAGGTGCGGATGCGCGGCTCGGTCTTCGCGCCCTTCGGCGAGGTCGATGCCGAGGGCATGAAGGTCGTCCGCAAACTCTACGGCGGCTACGGCGAGCCGCCGCGACAACTCCAGGGCCTGCTGGCCGAGAAGGGCAACGCGATCCTCGACGAATACTTTCCGAAGATGGATCGCATCAAGACCGCGACGATCGTGGAGAACGATCCCGAAGAAAAAGACGCCGAAGAATAAAGCTATACTCTTTGCCCAACGCGTCGCCCACGGATCGAATCCGTGGGCTTCTTTGTCTACAGACCACCCCACGAAAGGACACGCATGACCACCGCAACCTTCCACACCGATAAGGGCGAGATCAAGGTCGAGCTCTTCGTCGACGACTGCCCGGTGACCACGGGCAACTTCATCAAGCTCGTCAAGGACGGGTTCTACGACGGGCTCACCTTCCACCGCGTTATCCCCGACTTCATGATCCAGGGCGGCTGCCCGCAAGGCACGGGCACCGGCGACCCGGGCTACAAGTTCGACGATGAGAAGTCCGCGCTGGCCAAGAAGCACAAGGTCGGCTCGCTGTCCATGGCCAACGCCGGCCCGAACACCAACGGCTCCCAGTTCTTCATCACGCACATCGTCACCGACTGGCTCGACGGCAAGCACGGCGTCTTCGGGCAGGTCCTCGAAGGTCAGGACGTCGTCGACGCCATCGAAGGCGGCGACGTCATGAACCAAATCGTCATCGCGGAAGACTGACAAGTCAGGAACCGCAGGTGTACGCGGATCAACGCAGATTTGAATTGATCCGTGTGCATCCGCGTGCATCTGTGGTTTCAATTGGTTTGATGAATTGTTTGAGTTTGTTACAATTCGCTGCTCGCCCCGGCGAAGGTCGCCTCGGCAACTGTCCCCCGTCACGGCTCCAAAGAGCCCCCCGGAGACCCTCTTTATGGTCCGTATCCGTCTGAAACGTTTTGGTCGCACCCACTCGCCCGCCTATCGCCTGTGCGCGATGGACGCCCGCTCGCCGCGCGACGGCAAGCCGATCGAGGAACTGGGCTACTACCACCCCTGCAACAAGAACGAAGACGAGCAGGTCAAGCTCAACGCCGACCGCATTCAGTACTGGCTCGGCGTCGGCGCCCAGCCCAGCGAAACCGCCGCCGCGCTCATCAAGAAAGCCGGCATCGAAAAGCCGAGCAAGTAATCTTCCCGTTATGGAATCAATGAAGACCCCGCTGAGAAAGCGGGGTTTTTTTCTTTGACAACATGATGCTTCGTTCATGTGGTGTAGCGGGAGACGTGAAGCGTCCCGTTCAAATCCTCTATCACGACTCGCACGTGACGCTTCGCGTCTGCCGCTACACAGTGCTATAAACATTTTATGCGTTTCGACTTCGTCACCCTGTTTCCCGAGATGTTTGAATCCGTGCTGGGTTCGAGCATTTTGAAGCGCGCGGCCGAGGCTCAGGCGGTGTCGTACCACTTGCACAACCCGCGGGACTACGCGGACAACAAGCACCACAAAGTCGACGATGCGCCCTACGGCGGCGGCGCGGGCATGGTCATGCAGTGCCAACCGATATACGACGCGGTGACCTTCGCCGAGGCGCAAAAGCCCGAGGTGCACGCGACGCGCCTCGCCGTCACGCCGACCGGCAAGCCGCTGACCCAGCCGCTCGTCGAAGACCTCGCGAATAAGCCAAGGCTGCTCGTCCTCTGCGGCCACTACGAGGGCTTTGACCAACGCATCCTCGACGAACTGCAACCCTTGGAAATCAGCCTCGGCGACTACGTCCTGACCGGCGGCGAGCTGCCCGCGATGGTGCTCGCCGACGCGATCGCCCGGCTCGTCCCCGGCGTCATCGGGCAGGCGCACTCGCACATCAACGACAGCTTCTCGCCCGGGCTCGAACGCCTGCTCGACCACCCGCACTACACCCGACCCCCGGAATGGAAAGGCAGGGCGGTGCCCGATGTGCTCTTATCGGGCGACCACCAGAAGATCGATGCTTGGCGGCGCGAACAATCGCTTGAACTCACCAAGCGGCGACGTCCGGATTTAATCGCCGCGACGTTTCGCGCCGCCGGCCCTGCGTCGAATCGCGACCCGGCTGAAGCCACCGTGCTCCGCGACGCCATGGACGCCGACCACGACGCGATCGATGCGCTGCTCCGCGCCGCCTTCGACACCCCGGCCGAGGCCGACCTCGTCAAGAACCTACGCGAGCACGGCGACGCCCCCATCGAACTCATCGCGGAACACGCAGGCCGACTCGTCGGCCACGTGCTCTGCGATGCCCTCCAGGATGCGGGTGACGGACTTGCCGCCAAGCCCCTTCAGCTCGCGCAGCCGGCCGTCCTTGGCCGCAGCCTCGAGCTCCGGCAGCGTTGCCACGCCGAGCTGGCGCCAGGCCTCGTCGCAGCCGCTGCCGTTGGTGGCGGAAAACAGCTGGGCGCTGAGCGGCGCCGGGTGA
>JBMYUK010000393.1:0-3036 GCA_049605275.1 Phycisphaeraceae bacterium | reverse complement strand
AGCTCGACACCGATGCCGAGTCCCGCGTCTTCTCGCAACTCCAGCAGGCGGTCGATCTCGGCCGAGCTTGCCGGGTGACCTACGCCGCGGTCAACGGCGAAGGCGAACAAACCTTCGAGATCGAACCCTATCTCCTGCACCACGCCAACCGCGCCTGGTACGTCTTCGGACGCACGGACCTGCACGACGAAGTCCGCATGCTCAAACTCATCCGCGTCGTCGATCTGGTGCTGACCGATCGGCGATTCGACCGGCCCCAGCCTTATCGCGCGAGCAGCAAACTCGGTCAGGCGTGGAAACTCATGCCCGAAGGCAAGGTGTACGACATCGAGATCGAGTTCACCGCTCGCGTCGCGACCAACGTCAGCGAGGTTCGCTGGCACGCTTCACAAACCTGCGAGACACTTGCCGACGGGCGATGCGTGTTGCGGTTCAAAGTCGACGGGCTCAACGAAATCGCGTGGTGGGTGTGCGGGTACGCGGACCAGGCCCTGGTGAGAAAACCCAAGAAGCTCGCGTCGCTGGTCGCAAAGATGCACGGCGACGCGGCGAGGCGATACGGCAAGCGCTGACCGAGTCTCGGATCGAAGCCGGCGCGTTTGTCTACTCTTTGGCCAGTCGGGTGAAGACCTGCGGCAGCCAGTTGGTGAGTTCGATCGCGCGCAGCCCGCGCTTGCCGTTGACTTTCGCCCAGCGGTCGCCGGCGAGGCCGTGGGCGTAGGACCCGAGCACCGCGGCGTTGAAGCAGTCCATGCCCTGAGCGGTGAGCGAGGCGATGATGCCGGTGAGGACGTCGCCCGAGCCCGGCACGGCCAGCGCGGGATTGCCGGTCGGGTTGATCGAAAACCGCGCTTTTTCGACGATGACGGTGCGGTGTCCCTTGAGCAGCACGACGGATTGCAGCCGCTTGGCCATGATCGCGGTCGCCTCGACGCGCATGGTCGGTTTGACGGGGTCGGCGTTGATCCCCAGCGGCTCGGCCAAGCGCATGTACTCGCCGGGGTGGGGCGTGAGCACGAGCGGCGCGTTGTAGTCGCCCGGGTCGTTGTCGGCGTCGAGTTGTTGCGCGAACAGGCTAAGGCCGTCGGCGTCGAGCACGATCGGGCGTCTGCCGCGCAGCATCATCGCGATCAGTTCGCCGTTGGCTTCGCTGATGCCCATGCCGGGACCGACGGCGAGGACCGCTTTTTGCCTCGGGTCCGCGTGGTTGATCTGGTCCATTGCCTCGGCCGGGTCTTGGCTGAGCACGATCCCGGTCACGCTCGGTTCGATGGTGATGATGTGCGGCAGGATCGCGGCCGAGCAGGCGACTTTGACCAGCCCCGCGCCGGTGCGCAGCGCGGCCCTCGCGCACAGCGCGGGCGCGCCGAACATCGTGTCGCAACCGCCGACGACGATCACCGTGCCGAAGGTTCCTTTGTGGCTGAGCTTGGGTCGCGGCGGCAGCTTGGGGATGTAATCGATCTGTTGCATGAAGTGCCCGATAGGGTCGGCGGAGTCAGCTTGATGATGCGTCGGCGAGTCGATTGATGCGCGAGGCCGAGACGCCGGCGCCAAAGCCGTTGTCGATGTTGACGACCGTGACGCCCGAGGCGCAGGAGTTGAGCATGCCCAGCAGCGCGGCGATCCCGCCGAAGGCCGCGCCGTATCCCACGCTCGTCGGCACGGCGATGACGGGTTTGTCGACCAGCCCGCCGACGACGCTCGGCAGCGCGCCTTCCATCCCCGCGACGACGACGACGACGTTGCCCGCCCGAACCGCCTCGGCCTTTCCCACGATCCGATGCAGCCCGGCCACGCCCACGTCGTTGATGCGATCGACCGGCTGGCCCATCGCCCGGCACGTCATCGCGCACTCCTCGGCGACGGGTAGATCGCTCGTCCCCGCCGAGACGATGGGGATCGGCGTCGCGGTCGCGGAAGGCGAACGGGGCGTGCCCAGCAACACTGTCTTGCTGAGCGGGCCGACTTCGATCGCAGTTTGCGAAGCCGCGGCGTCGTAGGCCGAACGCAACGCCGCGACTTGTTCTTCCGTCGTCCGCGTGATCAGGACGCTTGGGTGCCGATCGAGCAGCGACGCGGCGATCGCGACGACCTGCTCGGCCGTTTTCCCGGCCGCGTAGATCACCTCGCTGCTGCCGCACCGCGACACGCGATGATGATCCAGCGTCGCAAAACCTAAGGGCTCGGCCTGCATCGCGTGCAGCCGCGCCGCCGCGTCGTCCGGCGGCACCGAGCCCTCGGCGACTTGTCGAAGCAGCGTCTGGATGTCGATCGGGTCGCTCACGGCTCTATGTTAACCGCGGCTAAGCCCAGGCTGGGCAGTCAAGCCGTTCGCTCAGTCGTCGGACCACGCCAGTTCGATGACCTTGATCTGCATCCCCTGCATCAGGGGGAGGAGCGGGACCATGTCGTTGAAGCCCGAATCGTCGGCCATCGTGGAAGTCGACAGCGCGAGGTGCGTCGCATCGAAGCCGTTGATCTGTCCCGGGGCCGCGGCGTCGAGATCGACCCAGCGCGGCTTGTTCTGATCGTCCGTGAGCCAGGCCTGCGTCCACATGTGAAACCCGAAGACGCCTTCTCGGCCCGCGAATTGGTCGGCGTAGACCAGGCCGGTCACCGTGCGCGACGGGATCCCCGCGCCGCGCAGCATCGCCGCCAGCAGGCACGCGTGCTCCGTGCAGTCGCCTTGCTGGGTCCGCGCGGTTTCGCTGGCCGAGGCGAACCCGACGGAGAGGTCTTTGCGCTCGATATGCCCGCGGACGAACAGGCGGAGTTTTTCAGCGGCGTCGCGCTCGGCCTTGTAGAGCGGGCTGAGCGTCGGCTTATTGCTTTGCGCATTGAGCATCTGCAGATCGACCGCTTGGCTCGTGAGCGACTGGATCGCTTCGTCTTCGTGGTTCAGCATGCTCGACGCCGAGAGCGTCTCGTCGTCGACTTCGAAACGCTCGGGCCAGGTCGGTCGGTCGAGATCGACGGTCACGCGGAGCGTGTCGGCGTCGATCCATTCGGTGCGCTGATAGCCGGCGTTGGGAA
>JBMYUK010000392.1:0-3044 GCA_049605275.1 Phycisphaeraceae bacterium | reverse complement strand
CGTTCGACGGCTTCGTGGAGGGTCGGGTCGAGTCGCAACGCTTGTTCGAACGCGCGTTCGGCGAGCGGTTCGCCGTCGCGGTGTCGGATGAGCAGGTCGCCGAGTTCGAAGAGCCGCTTCGCGTCGCCTTGGGGTTCTTCGAGGTACCGCCAATAGCGATCGACCTTATCGGCGGGGATCGCGTTCCAGAGGATGCGGTGTTCGTCGCCTGATTCGGTTTGGAGGGTGAAGGTGATGGTCGAGTAGCGGACGATGGTGCCGGTGGTCTGGCCGATGTCCAGGGGCAGCGTGAGCCGAACAACTTTGCCCTCGGCCGGGGTGCGTTCGTCGGCGGCGCAGGGAGTGATGAGTAGCAACAAAGCGATCGCGACCATCGCGATGATCCCGCGTCTTGCGTGAGCGCCATCGCTGCCATTGGCAAGCCGACGCGCGGTCGATGCGACCTCCAATTGGTTCATGTCGATGCCCCGTTGGTGTGTCTCACAGCATAAGCCAAGGCTCGGCGATCGCCGCTAGGTTTTTTCGTTTTGCTTATGCCGGCCCGCGTAATCGCAACTCCGCACTTGCCAAGGGTTTGTCTGCGGGTGATAATCCAATTGGCACCGATCCCCGCGGTGCGTGGACCCTGACCCTCAGAGAAGAGGCCTGGATGGCACAACGGCGCGATCAAGTCGGTGAGATCTTGCAGAAGTGGGGGATCGTCGACGATAAGCAGTTGCAGGAAGCGGCGAAGATCGCGGAGGGCACGCGCAAGAAAATCGGTGAGATCCTGGTCGAACTCAAGTACGCGACGGAGAACGATGTCGCCAAGGCGGTCGCCTCGCAACTGGGCATGGAGTTTGTCGATCTCGATCAGCCGGACGTCATCGACAAGACGCAGATCAAACTCATCCCCGAAGACATCATCCGCAAGTACACGATCCTGCCGCTGGGCAAAGAGGGCAACGCGATCAAGGTGCTCGTGCACGACCCGATGAACCTTGCGTTGGTCGATGACCTGCGGTTCCGGCTGGGCACGGATATCGAGATGGCCTTGGGCTCGAAGGGTAAGATCCGCGAGTTCATCGACTCGGTCCTGAATAACGAGTATCAGAAATCGCTGGATGCGCTGACGGCCGACATGTCGGTCGACGCGTCGATGGACATCTCGATCGATATGGAGGGCGTCGACCCCGAGGCGGCCGAACAGGAAGAGGGCAACCAGGGCCCGATCATCAAGTTGGTGAATCAGATCATCAGCGAGGCGGTCGTCGCGCGGACGTCGGACATCCACGTCGAGCCGTTCGAAGATCGCGTCCGCCTGCGCTACCGCATCGACGGCGTCTGCCACGAACGCAACACAATCCCCAAGCGCGTGCAGGGCTCGGTGATCGCTCGTCTGAAGATTCTCTCGGGCGTGAAGATTGAAGAAAAACGCATCCCGCAGGACGGCAGAATCAAGATGCGGATCAACGGCGAGACGATCGACTTCCGCGTCTCGTTCTGCCCGGTGTACCACGGCGAATCCGTCGTCTTGCGTATCCTCCGCCCCGACGCGGCGAAGATCGGCCTGGCGAACCTGGGCATGCAGGAAGACACGCTCGATACCTTCAACGAGATCATCAACCGGCCCAACGGCATCTTCCTCGTCACCGGGCCCACCGGCTCGGGCAAGACGACGACGCTGTACTCGGCGCTGCAGGAACTCAACCGGCCCGACCGCAAGATCATCACGGCCGAGGACCCGATCGAATACAACTTCAAAGGGATCAATCAGTGCCAGGTCAACATGAACATGGACCCGCCGATGAGTTTCCCAGTCATCCTCAAGTCCATGCTCCGCCAGGCGCCCAACATCATCCTCGTCGGTGAGATCCGCGATATGGAGGTCGGCGAGGTCGCGATCCAGGCGGCGTTGACTGGGCACATGGTCTTCTCGACGCTGCACACCAACGACGCCCCTTCCGCGATCACGCGTCTCTTGGACATGGGGCTCAAGCCGTTCCTGGTCGCCAGTTCGATCCAGGCGATCCTCGCCCAGCGGCTGGTGCGGATTCTGTGCGACCACTGCAAGGCGCCGGACGAGAGCCCGGACCGGCGGATGATGTCGCTGTGCGGGATGACCAGCCGCGACCTCGAGGGCAAGACGATCTACAAGCCCGTCGGCTGCAAGCGCTGCGGCAACACCGGGTACCGCGGACGACGCGGCGTGTACGAACTGATGAAGATGAACTCCGAGATCCGCGAGATGGCGTTTAATCGCGCGACGGTCGGCGACATCCGCAAGGCGGCCCAGGCTGCGGGCATGCGCAACCTGCTGGGCGACGGCAAGCTCAAGATCCTCGAAGGCAAAACCACGCTCAATGAAGTCGCCAAGATCGCGCAGGTCGAAGGCGTCGTCGAGAACCAGGAAGAGGGGATCGAACAGCCCGTCGGCTAAACCCCGCGGCCGCGACCCCAATCAGCAAACGCCGAGCCCAGCGCACCGGCGACCAACGACCGACTCAGAGACCGAGCCCTCGCATATGTCCAGTTTCCACATCGACCGACTACTCGACACCGTCATCCGCCAGGAGGCGAGCGACCTGCACCTCACGGTCGGCAAGCCCCCCGCCGTCCGCATGGGCGGCCGCATCATCGAGCTTAAGACGCGCGCCCTCGAGCCCGCCGACACGACCTCGCTGATGAAGGCCATCACCCCCGAGCGCGCGCAGAACGAACTGCAGGAAGAAGGCGGCTCGGACTTCGGCTTCGCCTACGGCGATCAGAGCGACGCGGACAACTCCGCGCGCTTCCGCGTCTCCGTCTTCAAACAAAAGGGCCACATCGCGATGGTCCTGCGCCGCATCCCCAACAAGCTGTTGGACATCGACAAGATCGGCATGCCCCCGATTATCAAGGACCTGATCCGTCGGCCGCGCGGTTTGTTCCTCGTCACCGGGCCGACCGGCTCGGGCAAGACGACGACGCTCGCCTCGATGATCGACTACATCAACATCCACCTCGATCGGCACATCATCACGATCGAAGACCCGATCGAGTATTACCAGCCGCACAAGACCTCG
>JBMYUK010000391.1:0-3048 GCA_049605275.1 Phycisphaeraceae bacterium | reverse complement strand
CCCCGCACCCTCCCATCGCGAGAACGACATGGACACCAAGGAAACGATCCAGTACGACGACTTTGCCAAGATCGACCTCCGCGTCGCCACGATCACCCAGGCCGAGCACCACCCCAACGCCGACCGCCTGCTCAAGCTCCAGGTCGATCTCGGCGGCGAGTCGCGGCAGATCTGCGCCGGCGTCAAGGCCTACTACGAGCCCGAAGCGCTCGTCGGCAAGCAGATCATCGTCGTCGCCAACCTCGCGCCACGCAAGATCCGAGGCGAAGAGAGCAACGGCATGCTGCTCGCCGCGTCCGCGATGGACGGCGAGGAACTGAAGGATGTCGTGCTGCTCTCGCCGAGTGCCGAAGTGCCAGCGGGATCGAGCGTGGGGTGAACGCGCGGCGCGCGTATCACGCCGCGTCGTCTTCGGCTTCTGCGTCTTCGTCTTCGTCTTCGTCTTCGTCGAAGCCGTCGTCGCTGTCCGGGCCGTAGCCGTCGGCCCACTTGAAGCCGGTGTAGCGCATCATCGCTTCCATCGACAGCGGCGGCTCGGGTGCGCTCGTCGCGCCGAGCCCGGTGGCGAGCATGAGCATCGACGGCTTGGCCGCCTCTTCCTCGAACTTCGCCCGCGTCATCGGACGGAACGTGTCGATCCGCACGAGCGCAAGCCGGTAGTCGCCCGGCAACTCGACCGCGAACAAACGCTCGGATTCAGAAGCGCTCCGGATCGTGCCGGCGGCGATGAGGTCGTCGGCGATCTGGAACGCGCGCTCGAGGATCGGACGCGTCGAACTGACGCCCTCGATCTGAGCGCCGAACTGCTGGTTGAGCGTCTGACGCGTCAGGCCCGAGAGCGTGGTCTTCGCGTCGGCGCTGGGCATCAGGCTTTCGATCGAGCTCGACGCCGCGCGATCAAGTAGCGCCGCCTGCTCCTCGGCCAGCGTCTGGTAAGCCTTCACCCGCTTGGCCTCTTCGCGAACCGTCTCGGCGATCGGCGTCATGTCGGTCGCGGGACGCGAGGGCTGCGTCTCGGTGATGCGGAACACGTAGGTCGAACCGGTCATGTCGCGGAGCACCTCGCCGGGCAGCATCGGCTGGAGCGCGAGGGTCACGTTTTCCTGTTGCTCGGGTTCGAGGAACGGCCTGGCGATCGTCAGGTAGTCGGCCAGACGAACCGGCCGCTGGTTCGGCTCGGAAAGCGCCGGCACCGTCGCGCTGAACAGCCCCGCGCGCCCGCCGAGCACCGTCTGCGGGACCGGCGTGTCGACGAGGAATCCGAACTGCTCGTTGGGGATCTTCACCGTCGCGGTCGGCATCTTGCTGACCCAGTTCTGCGTGAACTGCGCGGCGTCGATGAGGTCCTGCGACGAGACAAAATCGTCGATCAAAATCGACTCGGCCTCGATGCCGTGCTTCGCCTTGATCTCCTCGGCCAACTCGCCCAGCGAGATCGGCGCAAAATCGTCCGGCAGCTTCTTGTACACGCCCTCGTCGGCCAGACCGCGGGCCACTTCGTTGAGACGCTGCCGCGCCTCGAGCGCGATGCGATCGACCTTCTCCGCCGCGCCGATCTCGGTCAGCGTCACGCGGATCGAATCGCGCAGGTCCGGCGTGAGCGTGATCTCCGGCAGCGTGCCGTCTTCGTTCAAAGGCAGATCCGCGGCGAGCGCTTCGCGGTTCGCGTTGTAAAAGCGTCGCACCTGCTCGGGCGTGATCGACGCGGCGACCGACGCGCGCACCTGATCGATCGGGATGCGAAGCGCTTCGAACTTCGCCTTGTCCGGCTCGCGATAGCCCAGGCCGAACGGATCGCCCGTGCCCGGCACGTCGCCGGCGAAACGCTCGAAGTGCTGCCGGACGTATTCATCGTCGACCGTCGTCGTGTCCAGCCGATCGTCCGCGCCGAGCACCACGACCGTCAGGTCCAACTCCGAGAACACCCGCTGCAAGGCGTAGCGCAGCTCCGTCGCGGTGACGCGTTCGTGGCCCTGGATCTTCTCGAGATACCCGCCCTGCCCCATGACGCCCTGCAGCGCCTGGAACTCGAGTTGCTGAATGAGTTGCGGCGTGAGTTGCTGGGGCGCGAACTGCTGAAACTGCTGGATCGTCTGCTGCGCGCTGCGCTGCGCGGCGAGCAACGCCTCGCTCATCGCCGCGACCCGGCGCATGCCCGGCGAACCGATCGCGCTGTCGCCCTCCGGCAGCGTGTACTCGATCCCCGCGATCAGCTGACGATACTGCTCGGCCTTGAGATACTGCTTGCCGAGCTGCATCAGATAGGCCGCGTTCGCACCGAGCTCGCGCGCCCGCGTTTCGAGCGAGTCGAAGTCTTCCAAACCCAGCACCGACGCGATGAGGTTGAACGCTTCCTGATCGCTCGCGCCAAGGCCGTTGTGCTCGGCCGCACGCTGGATCATGATCCACGTGTACGCGTCGTCGCTCTCCGAACCGTTCTGCGGCAACAGCGACAGGCCGGGGATCGGCTCGATCCGCAACCGACGCAGCATCTGTAAGTCCCGGCTGGTCGCGCGCAGCAATTCCTGGTTGATCGGCTGGCCGTCGTAGGTCGTCGCCATCGTCGCGGTCACGGGGTTGGGGACGAACTGCTGGGCGGCCTGCGGCACGAGAAACGCCAGCATCAACGCCGCGCAGAAAATCACCAACATCCACTTTTGATACTTACGCAGGAACTTCAGCACGTCGGCAGGCTCCGTAGGAGTTCGGATTCAACGCGCTTAAACGCGCGCGGATCAAGGATTATAACGCAGTCCCCAAGCTCGAGTCGCCGCCCACGCAGATTCACCAAAACGCTGGCAAGCGATGCGAGGCACGCCGATCACGCGTTCGAGGGCCTGCTTCTCCGTTCTTCTACGATTTTGCTTTGATGAGTCCCCACCAATCCGCCAACGCCACCGCGTCCAGAATCGCCGACCCGATCACCCCCCGCCCCGGCGCAACCGCTTGATCCGGCTGCCGAGGCAACAACGCCAGCACCGGCACCCCGCTCATCGCCGACATCCACTGCGGATTGTCCGGCAGCGACGCGTCTTCCGACATCGCCGC
>JBMYUK010000390.1:0-3061 GCA_049605275.1 Phycisphaeraceae bacterium | reverse complement strand
TTCATAAAGTACAGTGAAGCGACGCAAGAAGTCCAAATCATAGGCTTGCGAGCAGCGATCCACATCGGGCCAAGGTTCACAATCAATTCCCGCTGGTCGAACACGGCCTGGATCTCGGCCATGAGTTCGTCGTTGATGCCGGGCTTGGGCAGCGAGTCGTAGAGGAAGTAGATCAGGGGGACCGATAGGATGACGGCGCCGACGGTGAGGCCCATGATGACGTGTCGGGTCCATCGTTTTTCCTTGGTATGCAGGTGCTGGGCCTGCATGCCGACGGCGAAGAGGGCGGCGGCGGCGCCGAGGATGATGGCGACGATGTTGGTGAAAAAGAGCATGGCCGCGCCGGCGGAGGTGACGAAGTCGCCGTGCGCGAGCGCGACGCCGGAGGTCGCGATGGGCGGTACGAGAGCGGCAGCGATGGCGACGCCGGGCAGTGCACCCAGAAGGTTCGGGCGCGCGGTGGCGTAGGCGGCCGCGATGCCGGAGATGAGCGCGACGGCGAGGTCGAGCGCGTTGGGCTTGCCGCGCGACAGCATCTCGGTGGTTAGCCCGGCGTGGGGGACGATCGCGCCCATGAGCATCGCGAGTACGAGCGCGACGAGGAAGCCGAGGAGCACGGACTTACTCGCGTTTTTCATGAGAAAGCCGTTGCCCTGCACGACGGCCAGGCCGCAGCCGATCAGCGGGGTCATGAGCGGGGCGACGAGCATCGCGCCGATGACCACGGCGGTTGAGTTTTGCATGAGCCCGAGCGTGGCGATCGCGGTGGACAGGCAGATGAGCGCGATGAAATCGACGTTCCACTGGCTGGCGTTCTGCACGCGCTCGACGAGGGACACGCGGTCTTCGCGTTCGAGTTGCGGGATGCCCCGGCTAAAGAGTTGCCTCACGCGCTCGGCCGTGGCGGTCATGAGCGGCTTGGGCTGGCGGACCACGCCGAGGGTCAGGGTGCTGTCCTGGTCGGTCAGCATCTCGTTGGGGAGCATGGAGAAGAGGGCTTTGCGGGCGTGCCACTGATTCGCGGCGCCGACGAGTAAGAGGTCGTACTTGCCGCGCTCGACCACGCGCGACAGGCCCTTTCGAAAGTCTTTGGCGATCTCGACGATCGGTCGCACGCGGTGCTCGCTCGCTTTGTCGCCCACGGCCCGCTTGATCGCTTTGTCCAGCGCGCGTCGGCCGACCAGTTCCGCTTCGGGGCCGAGGTCCGGCTCGATGTACACCGCGTCCACGCCAGCGGGCCCGGCCTCGTCGAGCGCGCACGTCGGATCGGGCAAACGCGTCACGCCGCTTGCGATCTTCAGCGCCTCGGTCGCGTGCGGGCCACCGGCTGTGGGCACCAACACCCGCTGGCAGCGCACGCCCGTGCTCGAGACCCCCAGCCGAAGCAGCATCACCATGCACGACGCCTCGCGGAACAGCTTCACAGGCAGCGCGTCCTCGTCGCCCTTGGCCTTCGCGTGTTTGGCGAGGATCAGCAGCTTCGTGCCGTGATCGGCGACGGCTTCGAGTAGCGCCTCGCCGGTCGCCTCGGCATTCGCTTTGACGGGGACGACCTCGGCTTGCGGGGTGCGCTCGCCCTCGGCCGGGTGCGAGGGGTCGGCTTCGGTTTCCTGCTGCGCGGCGACCATACGCGCGTGGGCGTCGGTGTAGTCGCTGACGGCGGCGCGGATCGCTGGGATCGGCTCGGCGTCGTCGGCCGCGTCGCGACCCATCGCCGCGAGGACGACGATGTCTTCGCCCCGTGCCCGGGCGCACTGCCACGCCCAGCCCACCATCGCCGAGGCTTCCGATGGATTCGTGATAACGACGGCCACCGCCATGGCCATAGATTATCGCGCGTCTCGATGAGCGGGCAGACGAGCGCGCGAGCGTAGGGTCTGGTTGATTAACGCAGACACGTCAACAGGTTCGTCCCTTGCCGGCGCGTTTGGCTTCGTAAAGGCGCTGGTCGGCGAGTTTGATGAGCGCGGCCGAGTCGTTGAGCCGGTCCGAGGTGAGCGACGCGACGCCGGCGGACAGGTCGGCGCAGAGCCCGGCTCGATCGAGGATGGACTTGGCCTGCTGTCGGAAAAGCGTTCGGATCGAGTTGGAGAGTTCGATCGCGCGCTGCTTGTCGCAGCCGGGCATGAGCACGACGAACTCGTCGCCGCCGAGCCGGACGGTCATGTCGTCGTGCCGGGTGCAGGCTTGCAAGAGGCCGGCGGTGAGGACGAGTAGTTCGTCGCCGGCGTCGTGCCCGAGCCGGTCGTTGACCTGCTTGAACCCGTCCATGTCGATGACCATGGCCGAGACGTCGGTGCCGGACTCCTCGGCCGCTTCGATGAGCCGGGGCAATTGCATGTCGAGGAAGCGTCGGTTGCCGAGCTCGGTGAGCGGGTCGCGGAGCGCGAGTCGGCGGAGCTGTTCGGTGGAGCGTTGGGTCTCTTCCTGCACGCGTTTGTCGATGGTTCGGCGAAGCTGTCGGGCTTCGCGGCCGTCGCGGATGGCGACCGTGGTGACGCGGTGCATGGCTCTTGCGATGCGCCCGGCCTCGTCGCGGCGGGTGAGCGGCAGGTCGCTGAGGTCGGTGATGTGCCGGCGCTCGGCGACCTTGTCGATCTGTTTCACGAGCCGGTCGTACGGCGAGGCGATCCACCACTGCCCGACGAGGATGAGCGCGGAGACGCTGAGGAGGAATCCGAGCATGGAGAGGAACACGGTGGGGACCTGTCGGCCGAGGACGACGGTGTCGCCGAACTCGGCGCTGAGGCTGTGGACGATGATGCCGACCATGACGCCGGTGACGACCATGAGCGCGACCTTAGAGCGCATCGGCGCGTCGTCGAGGAGGTGTGATCGGACGGGGTCGGCTTCGGATCGTTGTCGGGTAGGTTGTTGTTCCTGGGTCGTCGTGGTTGGTAATTGAGACATTGAGCCCCCCTGCGAGTCGGGCTGGATCGGTGTTTTTCTCCAAGCGGCCGCGGGCCGCCTTGAAGATGCGAAACAGCTCAGCCAGTTTGGCCACCTCGGCGCCAATGCCGGCATATTCGTCCAACAGCTTGCGCTGTTCCCCGGGGCGCAG
>JBMYUK010000389.1:0-3076 GCA_049605275.1 Phycisphaeraceae bacterium | reverse complement strand
ATAGGTCATCGCCGAATCGCAGATATCCAAGAGCGTTTCGAGCATCGGCCGCTCTTCGACCGCGCGGTCGACGAGGGTGAGCTGCAACAACTCGGCCGTGCGACGCGCCCGCTCCATGCGTCGGCCTAGGTCGAGGAAACGCCAACCGAGCGTGCGCGTCATGCTCTCGCTCATCAGACCGCCGAACGCGACGAGTTCGAGAATCAGGTGATTGAGCAGCGACGACACGTCGGTTAGATCATCTTCGTCGGGCGGGCTGGTCGCCGCGGCCTGCAGCACGTACCGCTCCATGCGTGCGACCACGCGCCACGCGTCGACCGAGATACGATCGCGGACCGACTGCGCGAGCCGGACGCACTCGCGGATCGACTGCCGCAGATTGCCCGGCGCGGGCGCTCCGAGGATCGCCTGTTTAAGCCGATTCGGAATCGACGCCGCGGCATCGCCATTGTCTTGATCGAGTAGCGACAGCAGGCTCTGCCAACCCTCGCCCAAGAGGCCGGCGTCCTGCGAGCTCTCGCGTTCGATGTGCGTGATCAACGCGCGGATGAGCCGGGCCTGGCTCTCGGCCGCCTCCATCGTTCGGCCGAGCCAATATAGATTGTCCGCCACGCGGCTGGGCAACTCCGCACCGCTACGCGTAATGACCAGCGGGCGATCGCTCGGCGGCAACAGCGTCAGCATGTCCGGCGGGCCCTCGCCCTTGACCCAGCAATCCTGCGTCCGCTCGGCCTGCGACGGCTCGAAATCGAGCATCGTGTCGTGCTGCGCGAGACGCACCAAGCCGCCGGGCAACACGTCGTAGCTGTCGCCGTTCATCGTCGTAAACATCCGCAGCGCCCAGTGCCACGGCTCGCACACCTCGCCGGTCCACACCGGACTTGTCCCGCGGCGAAGCCGCTGCTGCGCGACATACCGTTCGGGCGTCAGCCGGATCTGGTCGGCGAGGTCCATGCGCTGCCGCGACGTCAGCTGCGCCGGATCGATCGGCGCGGTGCCCGCCTGAAACGCCGGGTAGATGTACAGCGACGCCAGGTTGTCCAGTACGTACGCCAACTCGGGCTTCTGCCCACACCACCACGTCGCGACCGTCGGCAGCTTCAGATCCTCGCCGAAGAAAAACTGGCACATCGGCTCGAGAAACGCACTGAGCGCCGGCGACTCCACCAGTTGGCTGCCCAGCATGTTCGCGATCGAGAGCTTCTCCTGGCGCTGCGATTCGACGAGCCCGGCCACGCCGAGCCGACTCTCGCCGCTGAGCTCGACCGGGTCGCACGCGTCGTCGTTGATCCGACGCAGTATCACCTCGACCGGCATCGGCCCGCCGAGTGTTTTGAGGACCGTCTGATTGCGACGCACCGCGAGGTCCTGGCCGACCGTCAGCGTGTACCCGAGGTAGCGCGCGAGGTACGCGTCTTCGAACCCGCGGTGGCCGGTCGGCCCTTCGCTCAAGAGCACGATGTGCGGGTTGGGGTTGCCGCTGGTGGCGAGTTCCGAGAGCGTCTGCCGGAAGCGCTGGAAGAAGCGCGCGTGGCGTTGGACGTTGAGCCGATCGAACCATTCGCCGTGGGCGCGGGCGATGGCGATGCGGTTTTCGAGCGTGAAGCCCAGGCCCGAGGGCGCCTGCGTGCGATCGCCCTGCACCCACCACCGACCGCCGTCGCCGCAGGTCACGTCCGCGGCGTAGAGGTGGATGTATCGGCCGCCGGCGACGGGCAGATCGTGATACGCCTGCCGGTAATGCGGGTTGGCGTAAAGCAGCGCCGGCGGCAGGACTTTTTCTTTGATCACGCGCTGCGGGCCGAGCAGGTCCGCGGCGACCAGATTGAGTAGCGCCGCGCGCTGGGCCAGCGACACCGACAGCGACGCGAAGTGGTCCGCGCCCAATTGGAAGGGGATCGGGTCCAGCGGCCAGAGGTGCGGCTGCGCAAACTCGTGCGGCCCGGTCAGAAGGATCCCGTTGTCGTCGAGGACGCGCTGGGCGTTCGCTCGGCGGTGCTCCATCGTCTCCGGCGGCAAGCGTCGCAGCTGCTCGGCGAGGTCGGACCAGTCGCCGCGAAGCCCGCCCCGCTCGTCGAAGAGCTGGTCGGTGATGCCGGGCTTCGCGCGGTAGGTTCGCAGCAAGTCGGACGGCGGATTCGGCCGTCCGCCGCTCGCGTGGGGTCCGGGTTGTGGCGGGGGTGCGGCGGTCAAGGGAGCGTGCTGCAGGGGGCGGCTTTAGGTCGCCGGGGGTCGACGCAGGTCCAGCGTCATCGGGAATCGCGGATTGTCCGCCTCGGGCGTCACCTGCATCGGCCCGGGCGTGTGACCGGACTTGAAAAACCGGCTAGCCCGACGCGACTCGGCCGCGAAGGCGTTCACCGGGAACGACTGGTCGTTGAGCCCGGCAGGGTTACTCACATGATACGTGCAACCCCCGATCGATCGCCCGTTCCACGTGTCCACCAAATCGAACACCAGCGGCGCGTGCACCGGGATCGTCGGATGCAGACAACTCGGCGGCTGCCACGCGCGATAACGCACCCCGGCCACCGCCCGGCCCTCGGTCCCCGTCTCGTGAAGCGGCACCGCACGACCGTTGCACGTCAACGCGTGTCGACCGCTCGTCATCCCGTCCACCATCACCTGCAAACGCTCGACCGACGAATCCACCGAACGCGACGTCCCCCCGCCCGCAGGCTCTTCGCCCAGCACGTACCAGGGCTCGGCCGCGTGACGCAGCGACACCTCGATCGACCGCTGCGCAAACGAACCGATCTTCGGGAAACGGAACTCGAAGTGCGGCGCAAACCACTCGACCTCGATCGTCATCCCCGCGTCTTTCAGATCCAAGACCACATCGGTCAGATCCTCCCACAAAAAGTGCGGCAGCATAAACCGGTCGTGCAGCGTCGTCGACCACTGTGTCACCGGCAGCCGCGACGGCTCGCGCCAGAACATTGACACCAGGCCGCGCAACAACAACTGCTGGGTCAGACTCATCTGCGCGTGCGGCGGCATCTCGAAACCGCGGAGTTCCAGGAGCCCGAGCCGCCCCGAGGCGCTGCCCGGTGCGTAGAGCTTGTCGATGCAGAAC
>JBMYUK010000388.1:0-3078 GCA_049605275.1 Phycisphaeraceae bacterium | reverse complement strand
TCGGTGCGGAGGACACGGATCGCGCTCGGGCCTTTGGCGTCGGCGGTGTGGTTGGCGGCGCGTTCGTCGTCGAGGAGTTTGGGCTCGCGTCGGACGCGCAGGCCGGCGTAGCTGATGACGCCGACGATGCCTGCGAGCGCCGCGGCGAGGTAGACGGCGAGATACAAGCGCGGGTCGAAGCCTTGCTCTTCGTTAAACAGCTTGCCTGCAACAAGCGGGATGAACGCGAGCATGAGCGTATTGAGTAGCATGAGTCGGCCGGTGATCCGCGACCGGCTGTGGCGGGGGTAGTTGGCTCGCCAGATGACGGTGCGCACGGTGATGGCCCCGGCGATGAAGCATCGCGACAAGACATAGATACCGACGAACATCGCCGCGTCGCTCGGCTGCATCAGGGCGAACGGCCCCAAACTCAGCTTCAAGTCGCGCGGCAGGATCGGTAGCAACGCCAGCAGAACTACAAAAACCAGAAGCACCGACTGCAGCACCGCGAGCGTCACGGCCTTGCGTCGGCCGTGCGCGAGTCTGGCCCAGACGGTCGAGGTCGCGTTGGCGAACATCGGCGCGGCGGTGATCGTCGCGACGCCCATCGGCCCGACGCCAAAGAGCAGCGTGCCGATGACGCTGATGACCCCGGCCTGGAGCATCGCGAGCGGGAAGGTGAGGCTGAGTTCGCCGACGAGTTCGCGCGTGTAGGCTCGGCGGACGAAGGCCGGCTGAGATCGTGGCGAAAAGCCGCGGAGGTAATCGAGCAGCGGCATGTTGAAGGATCGGATGAGTTGGGAGGCTGCGGCGCAGCAAGGCGCGGCGCTTTATGCGGCGCAGAAAAAATCATGAAGACGGTCGCGCCGCAGCTTTGCCGCGCTGGTTCACTTGCCGTATTGCTTTTGGTACCACGCCCAGAGTTTCGCGAGGCCTTGATCGACGGGGGTCTGCGGGTTGTAGCCCAGTAGCGACTTGGCCTTGTCGATGTTCGCGAAGGTGATGGCGGGTTCGCTCGGCGGGGCGTCGGGGGTTTCGAGGATCGCCTTCTTGCCGACGAGTTCTTCGATGATCGCGACGAAGTCGGCCATGAGCACGGGTTCGCCGCGGCCGATGTTGACGATCTCGTAGCCGAGGGGCTTATCGATCGCGAGCGCGACGCCGCCGACGATGTCGTCGACGTAGGTCCAGTCGCGTTTCATCTGGCCGGCGTTGAAAAGGGTGATGGTCTCGCCGCGGTAGATGCGGTCGGTGACCATGAAGGGCATCATGTCGGGCCTGGCCCGCGGGCCGTAGACGCTAAAGAAGCGCAGCGCGGTGAAGTTGAGTTGGTGAAGATTGTGATAGGTGTATCCCATCAGCTCGATGGCTTTTTTCGAGGCGGGGTAAGCTGAGAGCGGGGCGTTGGACGGGTCGGTTTCGGTGAAGGGCAGCTGCTGGGTGTGGCCGTAGGCGCTGGAGGTGGAGGCGAAGACGAAGTTGTCGGTGCCGACGGCCTTGGCGGCTTCGAGGAGGTTGACGCTGCCGGTGATGTTGACCTCGGTGTAGAGCGGGGCCCGGCCGATGGAGTAGCGGACGTTCGCCATCGCGGCGAGGTGGGCGACGGCCCGGGGCTGATGCTCGGCAAAGATCGCGGCGACGGCGTCGTTGTCGCGGATGTCGGTTTCGCAGAGCGTGAAGCGGTCGTGGTCTTTGAATCCGGCGACGTTGTCGCGCTTCTGCTGGACGCTGTAGTAGTCATTGAAGTTGTCGACGCCGACGACGGTCCGGCCCTCGGCGAGCAAGACCTCGGCCAGGTGCGAGCCCACGAGCCCGGCGACGCCGGTGATGAGCACGGTCGATGTCGAAGAGGAGGTTTCGGATTGCGTCATCGTAAAAAAAGTCCAATGGGCTGACTGTCTGTGGCGTGCTCGGCTTATTCCTGATCGTCATCCACCATCATGAACTTGACCTCGGCCTCGGCGGCGAGTTCTTCGCCGACGTAAGCCCGGCAGCGCATGTGCGCGAGTCGCGCGCGGATCTTCACCGCCTCGGCTTCGAGGAAGAGTTGGTCGCCGGGGGTCACGGCCTTGCGGAGCTTGACCCGGTCCAGCGAGAGCAGCACGGGCAGCTTGCCGACCTGACTCAGCGATTGGCCGATGAGTACCCCCGAGAGCTGAGCCATCGCTTCGACGATGAGGACGCCGGGCATGATCGGGGTGTTGGGGTAGTGGCCTTGGAAGAACGGCTCGTTGATGGTGACGTTCTTGACGCCGACGGCCCGCCGGTCGCCGTCGATCTCGATGACGCGGTCGACCAGCAGCATGGGGTAGCGGTGCGGCATCATGCGGAAGAGCCCGCGGATGTCGAGCGCTTCGAGGTTTTTGCCCATGTCGCTGAGGGTCTGCCGACGGTGCTGGGCGATGAGTTTTTTGACGAGCAGTTGGTTGAGCGCGTGGCCGGACTTATACGCGACGATGCGGCCCCGGATCGGCGCGCCGAGCAGGTAGAGGTCGCCGATGAGGTCGAGCATCTTGTGGCGGACCGGCTCGTCGTCGAATCGAAAGGCGTTGTTGCCCAGCGGCTTGCCGTCGGTACCGATGACCAGCGCGTCGTCTTCGGTGAGGTGGGGGAACATGCCGGCGGCCTTGGCCTGGCTGGCCTCGGCCTCGGTCGAGAAGGTGCGCGACGGGGCGATCTGTTTCTTGTAGTCGTCGCGGTTGAAGTCGAAGCTGACCAGTTGCCGACCGATCGGGCCCTCGCCGTAGTCCAGTTCGTAGAGCAGGGTCATCTCTGGGTCGTCGCTGGGGGTGGCGGCGACGACCGAATCGCCGTCGCGGATGATGACCGGCTCGGTGATGATCAGCGGCTTACGCGGCTGGTCGTTGTCGGCACGACCGGCGGACTCGAGCGTTTCGTAAAACGGCAGCGACGAGCCGTCCATCACCGGCACCTCCGGCCCGTCGATCTCGATGAGCAGGTTGTCGAGCCGCTGCGCCGCGGCCTCCGCCTCGCGCTGTTTGGCGTCGAGCCCCTCGCGGGTGATCAGGAGCTTTTGGTGCAGCGCGCGGGCGATCGCCTCCTCCTCGCGCAGCTTTGGCAGCCCCTCTTCGAGTT
>JBMYUK010000387.1:0-3079 GCA_049605275.1 Phycisphaeraceae bacterium | reverse complement strand
ATGTATGTGGGTGGGTCTTTGTCTCGGGCGGATCGTCGGTTTGAGGACTGGCACGCGGAGGGGCTTGAGCGGTGGGGGATCTTCCCGCTGCGATGGTTTTGGTGCCCGCGTTGTGGTTTGGCGCACACGCCAGGGCAGGCGGAGGCGGTCGGCGTGGTCGACGACCGGCTGGGCTGCGTCTGTCCCGAGGCGTTGGGCGGGTGTGGGTTTCCGTGGTTCGGATGCAAGAGCGTGGGCGCGTATTACGAGCGTTTTAAGAAGCTTCGGATAGATAAGTCGGGGATGGTTTCGATTGCGAAGGATGGTGGCCGGATCGCGTTTCATGTGTTGCCGTATTGTCCGGCGGAGCGGGTGCCGGCGGACGGGGTGGCACAGATTGTGGGTGGGGTGGACCCACGCTTCGAGAGCGTGGGCTTCGAGGAGGGTCAGGACGATTTACAAAACAGCAAGGGAGTCGATGGTGGCTAAGAAGACTGCAAAGAAGAAGCGATCGCGGAAGAAGGTGCCGCCGGCGGGGCCGAAGCAGCAAGCGGCGCGGGTGGGCGTGTTTTCACAGGCGATGGGGGCGTTGGTTGAGCCGATCGGGGGGCTGGTACCTGACCCGGAGAACGCGCGGACGCACAGCGGCCGGAACATTGAGGTGATTGCGGCGTCGCTGGGGAAGTTTGGCCAGCAGACGCCGGTGGTGGCGTCGCGCGAGGGCGTGGTGATGAAGGGCTCGGGCACCTTGGCGGCAGCGCGGTCGCTGGGGTGGTCGCATTTGGCGGTGGTGCGGACGGACCTGACGGGCGACAAGCTGCGGGCGTATGCGATCGCGGACAACCGCTCGGGTGATGCCGAGGTCGGCTCGGCGTGGGACGATGAGCAGCTCAAGCAGACGCTCGATGACATGGCCCTGCTCGAAGAACTCGACGGCGAGGCGTTTGGGCTTGAGGATGTCGGGTTTAACGATGACGAGCTGGAGGCGTTGGCGTTGTTGGTGGACAGCCAGGGCCCGTCCGCTGAAGCGGACTCCGCCGGGTCGGGGTCGGGTTCAGGTGAAGGGGGGTTGGATTCGATTTACCAGGTGGTGGTGGATTGTGCGGACGAGCGTGAGCAGCAGCGGGTGTACGAGCGGCTCAAGGCCGACAAGCTCAAGCCTCGGCTGATGACGATGCACAGGGAGTGATGGGCAGCCCACGGTGTGACACCGTGGGCTGCTTAAGACAAGACAACAGCACGAAAGGCGGGTGAGTGATGCGGGTTGATGTGGATGTGGTGGCGGATGTGGATACGGCGAGCTACCGGGTGGCGCAGGTGGCCAGCACGTTTGATGTGTCGATCGCGGCCAAGAGCCGGCTGACGTTCTCGGCGGAGGTGCCGACGGCTGATGCGTTTGATTGGTCGGTGGGGGCGATCGTCGGGCCCAGCGGCTCGGGCAAGGGACGGGTGAGCCGGGCGGCGTATGGGGATGACTTTTTGGAGTCGTGCCCGGAGCGGGTGAGCATGTTCGACTGGCCAGGTGGCCGGGCGGTGGTGGATGGGTTTGAGGCGGAGCTGTCGACCAAAGAGATCTTCGCGATGTTGTCGGCGGTGGGGTTTAGTTCGCCGCCGGCGTGGGCGCTGCCTTGCGCGGCGCTGAGCACGGGACGGCGGATGCGGGCGGATTTGGCCCGGGCGCTCTTGCTGGATCGGGAGGTGGTGGCGTTTGATGAGTTTACGAGCACGGTGGACCGGACGGTGGCGAAGTTCGCGTCGATGGCGGTGAGTAAGGCGGTGAAGGGCAAGCGCTGCCGGGTCAAGCGATTTGTGGCGGTGACGTGTCACCGGGATGTGCTATCGTGGCTTGAGCCTGATTGGGTGCTGGATTTGGGCAAGCGGCCGGCGGAGCTGGCAAGGGGGAGTCTTTGTCGGCCTGGGATTGACGTCGAGGTCTTGCAGTGCGGCAAGGGGTTTGGTCGGAAGGTCTGGCCAACGTTTGCCCGGCATCACTATCTAAGCGGGTCGCTGCACCCGGCGGCGCGGTGTTATGTGGCGAGCGTGGACGGCGCGTTGTGTGGTTTCGTGGCGACATTGGCGAACGCGGGGCATGTGGGGCGGCGGATCGTGCATCGGCTGGTGGTCCTGCCGGATTACCAGGGCGGCGGGCTTGGGCTGAAGCTGTTAGAGGCGGTGTGCGGCCACGAGGCGGGGCAGGGGAGCGTGATGAGCATTTGTACGAGCCACCCGGCACTGATCGCGGCGCTGGGGCAGCGCCCGGCGTGGCGACGAACGAACGTGTCCAAGGGCGGGTTGCGTCAGGGCGGGTTTTCAAGGGCGCGGGGTCGGCACACAGGGAGCACCGGGCGCGTGACGGCGAGCTATCGGTTTGTGCCGGGCTTGGGAGTTAGGGATCTGGAAACTGACCCGCCCGCTGAAGCGGACTTAGCCGGCTAAGGCATGAGCGTTTTTTTTCGTGCCGATAGGTCTTGCGACGTTTCGGCTGTGTGCCTAGACTTGGGTTGCACGAGCTCTCCGGCTCCCCAACGACCGCAGCAAGCATGAGGCTGTTGCGTGTCCACACCCAACCATGATCCCGACAAGACTGCTGACTGGTCGCCTGACCCGTGGAGCGCCAGCATCCCGCTCGCGCATGTCGGGCCGACTGACGCGATCGTCCTGGCCGAGACGACGATCTTCGGTGCGGTCATCCCGGCGGGCTACCGAACAGACGGGGCTAGCGTCCCCCGCGCCTTCTACAACATCATCGCCCGATTCACCGACGCGCTGCCGGCGGCGCTGGTGCATGATTTGCGCTACGACCCCGAGCCAGACGAGCACGGCGTCAAGCGCCGGACGATGACGCGCAAGCAGGCGGACCGGGAGTTTTACAAGAACCTCAAAGTGTGTGGCGTGAACTATGCGCGTCGCCAGGCGGCTTATCGCGCGGTGCGAGCGTTCGGTTGGCGACCGTGGAACGCAGGCACGAAGGCAGGAACACTCAACGTCGGAGACACCCTATGAAACTCGACACCTTCATCACCATCGTCCTGCTGGCAGGCGCGGTCCTCCTGCTGTGTACGGGTTGCGAGTCGCGCAACTTCACCGCGACCAGGCCTGA
>JBMYUK010000386.1:0-3083 GCA_049605275.1 Phycisphaeraceae bacterium | reverse complement strand
ACGGCGGCGACGACGACGACGGCGGCGGCGGCGGCGACGACGACGACGACGGTTGCGGCGGCGACGACGACGGCGACGACGGCGACGACGACGACGACGGCGACGGCGACGACGACGGCGACGACGACGACGACGAGGACGGCGGCGGCGGCGACGACGACGAGGACGACGGCGGCGACGATGAGGGTGGTGGTGGTTTTGGCGATGGATGCGATGCAGCCGGGGCCTTTGGGCGGATTGGTGTTGGATTGATTGGGTGCTTGGGTCATGGCGTGGAGTTGTTGGATGACGGCGTGTGCTTGTGTTGCGGTGAGTTTTCGGTAGTCGAATCGGTAGCCTTGTAGGGACATGCCGGCGACGAGTTGTCGGATGGTTTGGAGCTGTTGGGGCGTAGCGGAGGGATCGCCGGGGTCGGGGTCGGGGATCTGGATTTGCGTTCGGCGGTTGGCCATGGCGCGGGGGTTGGTTTTAGTCGCGATCGAGCGGGAGCGGGGGGAGGTCGTCGAGGGCTTTGTCGGGGGTGGTTCGGAGCCAAGCTCGGAGGGATTCGAGGACGGGGAGGCTTGCCTTGGGGAAGGCGTGTTGGTCGAGGTCTTTGGGGCGGACCCAGCGGGTTTGGGCGACTTCGACGGGGGAGGGCTTGCCGGCGATTCGTCGGCAGACGAAGGGGATCAGGCGGACGGCGGCGTGGGGGTAGTCGTGATCGACGGGCGGGAGTTGTGCGAGGGGCTCGACGGCGATGCCGACCTCTTCTCGGAGTTCGCGGACGACGGCTTGCCGGGGTGTCTCGTGCGGTTCGACTTTGCCGCCGGGCAGCTCCCAGTGGTGGGCGAGGACCTGTGCGGCGTGTCGGAGGGTGATGAGGATGCGGTATGGATCGTCGGCGTGTGCTGTCGACATCTTCTCCACAACCGCGGCGATGGCGACGCGGACGCGTTGTTCGGTTTGAGCGTCGCTGGTCACGGTGTCATGGTACCTCGGCCTCCGCGTGGAGGTGTTCTGCCGGGGGACTGGGGGCGATCGCTGGGGGCGAGGGGCGCGGCGTCGGGGCGTATTTCGGGGTCTTCGGATAAGTTCTGAATAACCGTCTTGCCGCTAAAACTAGTATTTAGAGGATTTTAGGCGAGGCGAAGAATCTGCGGGGCTTGTCATTGACAGGGGCTCGAAGGTGCCGATAGGATACGAGTTCGTCCGGTTCTGGGCGACCTACATTTTGGCCGTGGCGCGCCTCCGCTCACAGGTTCGGAGCCCTGTGGCGGAGGTTTTTTCTGCGCAATCGGGCTTGATGCGGTTCGCGGCTAGGTTTCCGCCAGCTTTTCCACACGCACTCGCTTGGGCAACGCTTTTTTGTGCCCGCGTGTTGAAGGGCGAGGTAGGGTTCGAATCCATCCGTCAGAGGCCCGAACAGATATCCAAACAAAATCCGGAAATAAGGATTGACATCACGATATGATCGGTTAAAGTTTGGGCGTACATTACCCGTCCTTCAACACCTAAGCGAGACCTGCCATGCTGAGTATTCACGCCATCGACCGTGCCCTTGAAGCGAAAGCGTTCGACCGTCTGTTGAGTGATCTCGGGCGTAATGGCCTGGTGATGCCGCTGCCGCTGCGGGTTCAACTGGCCGAGTCGGCGGCGGGAGCTCGCGGATTGGGGCTGCGTCGGCTGATCGAGCTGACCTACGGGCCGACGGCGTTGACGCGGCAGGTGATCGCGTCGCTGATTCGGGCTCAGTCACCAACCGGGGCGGTGCTCGACGCGGCGGGGCGGCCGAGTTGCCTGCTGACCGCGGCCTTTGCGTCCGGGTTGGGGCGGGCGCTGCGGGATCACGGGGACCGTTTGGGCGTCGATCTTACCGAGGTGCAGCCGGCGTACGACCGGGCGCTGGGGTGTTTAGCCTCGATGCAGGCGCCGGATTCGCTGTTCGCAGGCCCCGAGGATCGAGCGCTGCGCGATCGGTTGTTGACGTCTGCCTTTATCGCCTATCTGTTGATGGATTCGCCGGGCTTCGCGAGCGTTTGCCGAGGTCATACGCTGCTGACGTCGCTGGAGAATCAACTGGAGCAAGCCGGTCCGGACGCCGAGCAACTGATCGATATGGCTCGACTCACGCGATTGGTTCCCGCGGAGCCGATCCCGTCGGCGAGGGCCGAGGCGGATCGTACGAGTTCGGGCGAAGCGAACGCTGTGCCTTCGCGCGATACGCGGCTGCTGAGCGCGGCCTAACGCTGATTACGGCTTGAAGAAGACGCACCTCGGAAAGTAACGAGTCGCTGATGAATGAATCCGTCGCCACCGCGTCACGCCCGGGCGGACAAGTCTTTTGCGTCGTCCGCCCGCGCAGGACGCGGCGGCCCCATCAGTCGATGACGCGAGGCAATTAAACGGGATGCCTTTACGGATCACGCTTTTAGATTGCGTGACTGGAGCGGTATCAAGCGTTCGTTTGGGCGTTTGGCGTCGCAGGAAACGCGCGATCAGCTGCCGTGCTTGTCCTGCGACGCGTCGCGACTGCTTCTTTGAGAAAACGCAAAGCAGAATCCGCATGAGAGACTTGCGATCAACCTGGGCAGAACCCGCGTAGCGTGCCCCCGATCGGGTCAGCTGCGAGCTTGAGTGGGATGTATCGAAAGTCTTATGGCGAGGGGTCTTCGTCTTGTGCACGCTTACTTAGTGCTAGTCTCGACCCGTATCGATCGTGCTTCTGTGCCGGTTTCGCGGCGGCCGGTTGTTCGTCTTCGGTGTTCGATCGAAGGCGGGTGTACTTGCGAGTTGTACGGGGCTCGGGGACACTTGGCGTGTGAATTTCCTCGCGCATCTCGTACTCGCCCCGCCGACGGCGAGGGGGCGTCTCGGCTCGATCGCCCCGGACATGATCCGCGGGCCGCTGCCGAGCCATCTCGATGCGCAGGTTGTCGCGGCTGCGCGCGAGCATCAGCGTATCGACGCGTTCACCGATGCGCACCCGGCTTTCCTGCGGACGCGCGATCGCCTGCGGGGCGTCGTCGATCCGCGGTTGGCGGGCGTTCTCGCCGACGTCTTGTACGACCACGTCCTCGCGTCTCGATGGTCGACGTACCGCG
>JBMYUK010000385.1:0-3086 GCA_049605275.1 Phycisphaeraceae bacterium | reverse complement strand
GCCGAAAGTCTTAAAGCCCATCTGATCCATCGCGCGGTTGCCGGCATAGAGCAGCAGGTCCGCCCACGACAGGCTGTTGCCGTACTTCTGCTTGATCGGCCAGAGCAGCCGACGTGCCTTATCCAGCGAGACGTTGTCCGGCCAACTGCTCAGCGGGGGGAAGCGGTTCTGACCGCACGACCCGCCGCCGCGCCCGTCGTGGATGCGATACGTACCCGCGGCGTGCCAGGACAGCCGGATCATGAGCGGCCCGTAATTGCCGTAGTCCGCCGGCCACCAGTCCTGCGAAGTCGTCAACACCTCGTCCATGTCCTTGGCCAGTTGCTCGACGTCGAGCTTCTTGACTTCTTCCGCGTAGTCGAAGTCGGGCCCCATCGGATCTGATTTCTCGCTGAAGGCAGACAAAATGCGGAGATTGAGCTGGTTGGGCCACCACCGCTGGTTGTCGGTGACCGCCTTGGCCTGCGGCCCCGCACCGTGACCAAACGGGCAACCACCGGCAGAAGAATCATTGGCATCGTAAGCGTCTGACATAAGGGTTCCTCGGGTTTTCTAGGGACAAACGGGTGACATCGATACTGGAATGATTCCAGTATAGGCTTACGACTTGAAATTATCTCGTAACCGCTTCGCTTACAGCAACGATACGGGATCGACGTCCACGGCCGTGTGCTGATCGCTGATGAGTTTGCCTCGGTTGCGCAGCTCGGTCATCAGGCGCTGCAAGGGCGAGGCGGACTTCGCGAGCAGTTGGACCTCGTAGCGGTGATGGTCGGCGACGCGCGCGATCGGGCACGGAAACGGGCCGCGGAGGTGAACGCCGAGTTGCAGCGCATCGTCGCCGGCCCGCAGATTGCGCGCGAGGTCCGTTGCCCTCGCGAGCGCTTTGACGTGATCGGTGTCGCGGAGCACGATTCGCACCATCCGCCCGGCCGGGGGCAGGCCCATCTCGACGCGGGTTTGCAGTTCCATTCGGGCAAATCCGGCGTAATCGTGCCTTGCCGCGAGCGCGACGGGCGGGCTCTCGGGTGAAAAACTCTGCAGCACGACTCGGCCGACCCGTTCGCTTCGACCCGAGCGCCCGGCGACCTGCGAGATGAGTTGGAACGTGCGCTCGGCCGCGCGAAAGTCCGGCATGTTCAGCGACGTGTCCGCGCTGATGACGCCGACCAACCGCACGCCGGGGAAGTCGAGTCCTTTGGCGATCATCTGCGTGCCGAGCAGGACGTCGATCTCGCCCGCGCGGAATCGCTCGAGCACGTCGCGGTAGTCCTCGGCGCGGCGCATCGTGTCCGAGTCCATGCGCGCGACGCGCAGGCCTTCGAACTTGCGCGCGAGCTCTTCTTCGACGCGCTGCGTGCCCAGGCCGAACGTCGTGACTTTGTGCCCCGACTCCGGGCAGACCTGCGGCAGCGCCTGCTCGGCCAAACAGTGGTGACACCGCACCACGCCGCCCAGCGGCAGACGCTTGTCCTTGTGATAGACCATCGTCGCGTCGCAGTGCCGGCAAGTCATCATCCAGCCGCAGCCGTGATCCGGGCAGGCGATGTAATTGGCGTAGCCTCGGCGGTTGAGAAGCAGCATCGCCTGGCCGACCCTATTGGTATCCGACACCTTATTAATGGTGTCGGATACCTTTTCGCCGCCCTTCTCTCCGTGGATCGCCTGCTGCAGCCGCTGCTCCAGCCGACGCGACAGCAGATGCACGCCGCGCCTGAGCCTGCGCTCCTCGGTCAGGTCGACGATCTCGACCTTTGGCAACTGCATCCCCGGCACCCGATCGGGCAGCTCGTGATAGCGGTAATGGGTGTTGGGTGTTGGGTGTTGGGGCTTTGGTTTGTTGCCTTGCTCGCCAACACCTAGCACCCGAGGCCCAACACCAAGTGCGTTGAAATACGACTCGAGCGACGGCGTCGCGCTGCCCAGCACGACCGGGACGCCCGCCGCCTGCGCCCGCTTGATCGCGACGTCTCGCGCGTGGTAACGCGGCAGTTGGTCCTGCTTGTACGAGTTGTCGTGTTCCTCGTCGACGACGATCAGGCCCAGCCGCTTGACCGGCGCAAAAACCGCCGACCGCGCCCCGACGACGATCGGCGTCTGCCCCGCGTCGATGCGCCGCCACTGCGCGTGACGCTGGGCCGCGGTCAGCCCGGAGTGCAGCACCGCGACCGACTCGGGTCCGAACCGCGCGAGAAACCGCCCCACCGTCTGCGGCGTCAGCGCGATCTCGGGGACCAGGATGATCGCCGTGCGCCCCGCAGCGAGCGCCTCCTCGACCGCGGCCAGGTAGACCTCGGTCTTGCCGCTGCCCGTGACGCCGTGGAGGACGTGGACGCCGAAGCGATCGACCTCTTTCGCGATGCGATCGAGAGCGCGTTGCTGTCCTTCGCTGAGTTTTCCCGGGCGTTTGGCGTGCGCGTCTTGCCTGGCGCGCAGGTCGAGGTCGCTGTGCACCGCCTCGCGGGTTTCGGACGCGAGCAGTCCCTTGGCGACGAGCGCCTTGATCGGACCGGTGGTCTTGACGCTCGCTTCGTCGGCGAGGGCTTTGATCGCGATCCAACCGCCGATGCGCTCGGCCGCGTCGAGGACGCGCCGCTGATTCTTCGTGACGCCGGCCGCTCGGTCATCCGACGCATCGCCGCCGCGAGCCGTTTCGACCCGCCGAACCACCTGCCGCCGCTTCATCCCCGTTCCCCGCGTCACCGCCGCCGGCAGCATCGCCCCGAACACCATCCCCAAGGGACACACGTAATAATTCGCCACCCAACGCGCGAGCTCGACCAACTCGCCCGGCAGCGACACGCCCCCCGACGCACGCTCGACGATCGCCTTGATCTTCTTGGGGTCGTACCCCGGCTCGTCCTCGTGCACGCGGATCACGTAACCCGTCGCACGCTTGCCCCCCCGACCCAATGGCACCACCACCCGCTCGCCGGGCGACAAGTCCGCCAGGCCCGCGGGCACCCGATACGTCAACCCCGTCGGCGACCGATCGATCCCCCGCTCGATCGCGACATCGGCGTACGGTCCCTCGGACGCGACAGGTTGTTCAGATTGAAAAAGGTCCTGCACACACAGATTGTAAT
>JBMYUK010000384.1:0-3087 GCA_049605275.1 Phycisphaeraceae bacterium | reverse complement strand
GACGACGGTGATCGCTGGGGACGCGGTGCCGACGCTCGAGCACCTCGAGCGCGGCCGGGTGCTGAAGGGATCGTTCGATGTCGAGCAGGCACAGGAATCGCTGAAGGAAATCATCGAGGTCGCCGACGAGATCGTGCCCGGCCACGACAACGCCGTCGTCAACCCGATGCGCGGGCCGTTTTGAGCGACGCGCTGACGCGGGTGTCGGTACGCGGTCTTGTCGAATGGATTGTGACGATTCGCACGGTGCCCTTTGGGGCTCCCGCTACCCATCGGGCCAGCGCACGATGAGGTCGGCGTGTCGGCTACGTTGGTTGATGAACTCCGCGTTGTGTCGGTCGTTGGTTTCGTACCAGAGCTTGGCTTCTTGCGGCGATCTACCGAAGCGGATGTGGCGTCGGATCGCTTGTTGTTTCGCGCGGTCGGCCGGGATGTCGATCCAGACGCGCAGGTCGCTGAGTTCGTCGATCGTGGTCCACGGCAGCGTGTCGAGCAAGAGATAGTTGCCCTCGGTGACGACGAATCGCGTGCGTTTGGTGGCGTTGTGTTCGGGCTTGCCGGTGTAGACCGGCTCGTCGATGTCGCGGTCGAAGATGGGGATGCTCAGGCTCTGGCCGGCGTTGCGCAGCTTGGCGAGGTGCTTGAAGTAGTGCTGGGCCTCGAAGGTATGCGCGGCGCCCTTGCGTTTGGTAAGACCGAGTCTTGCGAGTTTCGCGTTGGTCATGTGGTAGGCGTCCATGGCCAGCAGCACCGCGCTGCCGGGGGCGGCGCGATTCAGCAAGGCGACGAGTCGGTCGGCGAGGGTGCTCTTGCCGCTGCCCGGGACGCCGGCGATGGCGAGGACGGCGCGATTGGACGGCGGCGGCTTTCGCTCGATCAATTGTCGCGCGATCGCCCCGAGGCCCGCGTCGTCGAGCGTGATGATCGGCGGCTTGCCGCGCGGCGGTTGCATAGCGGCCAGTCTATCGGCCGGCGCTCGACCCGACCCGCTACACTCGTGGCATGGCTACACGCCCGCCGATCGGTGTGATCGAACTCTTGCAACGTATGGTGCGCGAGGATTCGGTCAACACGGCGCTGACCGGTCGCCCGAGAGCCGAAGCAGACCTGGCGACACTGCTGGCCGAGATCGCGGAACAGTGGGGTCTCGCGACGGCGTGGCTGCCGGTCGAGGGGCAGGCCGACCAGTTGCTTGTGACTTGCCGAGTCGGTCACGATCGGCCGTGGGTGCTGTTTGATAGTCATCTGGATACGGTCGCGGTGGACAACATGACCGTCGATCCGTTCGTCGGCGAGGTCATCGACGGTCGGGTGGTCGGGCGCGGGGCGTGCGATACGAAGGGCACCGGCGCGGCGATGCTCTGGGCGCTGAAGCGGTACGCCGAGGCATCGGATCGGCCGAACAACGTAGCGCTGCTGTTTAGCGTGGACGAAGAGATCTCGATGACGGGCATCCAGCAGTTCGTTGATGCCGAACTGCCGAAGTTGGGTTGGTCGCCGAGGCTGGTGATCGTGGGCGAGCCGACCGAGCACGTCCCGGTGGTCGCGCACAACGGCTGCGTGCGTTGGACGATCGAGACGCGTGGCAAGGCGGCGCACTCGTCGACGCCTTGGGAAGGCCGCTCCGCGATCAGCGACATGGTGAAGGTGTTAACGCTCCTGCAACGCGACTACATCGACCGGTTGGACGCCGAGCACGACCTGACCGGCCGAGCCGTGGCGAGCGTGAACCTGATTAGCGGCGGCAGCGCCCCGAACATCATCCCCGAGCGGTGCGTGTGCGAAGTCGATCGCCGCGTCGTGCCCGGCGAAGATCACGCAGCGGTCTTGCCGACGGTTGCGAAGCTGATCGATACGCTTTGCGCAGCGGATCGCGGGTTTGCGTATTCGCAGACGCTGCAGGTCGCTCACCCGCCGTTGCTCGCCGATTCGAGCGCGGCGGTCTTACCCGCTGTAAAAGCGGCGCTCATCGCGTGCGGCGTGCGCAAGCCCGCGGTCGGCGCGCCTTTCGCCACGCATGCCGGCTACCTCGCCCAGGCCGGCCTGCCAACGCTCGTGCTCGGCCCGGGCAGCCCGCATCCCGCTCACACCAAAGACGAGTGGGTATCGGTCGACGAGATCAAGCTGGGCGTGCGGGTGTATCAGACGCTTATGACATCGGATTGGTCGGCGTCGGACCCGGCGTAGGCGTTGGCGTGGTCGTGGGCTCCGCTTTGCCTTTAAAGCGCTCGATCATCGATCGCAGCAGGTAGTAGAAGACCGGCACGAACACCACGCCGATGATCGTCGCGACGATCATGCCGAAGAACACGGCCGTGCCCAGCGAGCGTCGGCTCATCGCCCCGGCGCCGACGGCGATCACCAGGGGGGCGGTGCCCGCGACGAACGAGAACGCGGTCATCAGGATCGGGCGGAAGCGCAGGCCCGCGGCGTCGAGCGCCGCTTCTTTCGGGGCCATGCCCTCTTCGCTGCGCTGCTTGGCGAACTCGACGATGAGGATCGCGTTCTTGGCGACGAGCGCGATGAGCAGGATGAACCCGACCTGCGTGTAGATGTTGATGTCGTAGCCGCGGAGGTAGATGCCGATGAGCGCACCGAGGACGCCGAGCGGGACGGTGAGAAGGATGGCGATGGGCGTGGTCCAGCTTTCGTACTGCGCCGACAGCACGAGGAAGACGACGAGGATGCCGAGCGCGAAGGCGATGATCGCGGCGCTACCGGTCTTGAGTTCCTGGTAGGTCGCGCCGGTCCAGTCGTAGCTGAAGCCGGGCGGCAGTTGCTCGCCGGAGAGATCGCGCATGGCCTGGATCGCCTGGCCGGTGCTCAGGCCCGGAGTGGGCTGAGCGGTGATCGAGGCGGAGGGGTAGAGGTTATAGCGGTTGATCGCCTGCGGGCCGGAGGAATCGCGGACGTCGAGGAACGTCGCCATGGGCAGGGTTTGTCCCTGTCGGTTACGGACCTCGAGCGTGCCGATGTCGTCGACCTCGTCGCGGAACTCGCTCTCGGCCTGCACAAAGACGCGGAAGACGCGATTGAGGTAGTTAAAGTCGTTGACGTAGGACCCGCCGAGGTTGGTCTGCAGGGTGT
>JBMYUK010000383.1:0-3092 GCA_049605275.1 Phycisphaeraceae bacterium | reverse complement strand
CGGGCCGACGACGCGCGGGTTCGATCGGTTCATGGGTTTTCACCACGCGCGCGAGATGGCGACTTGGATGGTCGACGATCGGGTCACCGAGAACATCCACGTGAATCAGATGCTGCCGCGGATCACCGAGGCGTCCGTTGCGTATCTCGAAACGCGCGCGGCGAAAAAGGACGGCCCGTTTTTCTTGTATGTGCCGCTGAGTTCGCCGCACACGCCGATCGTTCCGGTCGAGCCTTGGATCGGTAAGAGCGGGCTCAACGCGTACGCCGACTTCGTGATGCAGACCGACGACACGGTCGTTCGCGTGCTGGACGCGCTGGACGAGACCGGCCTGGACGAGAACACGATCGTCGTGTTTTCGAGCGACAACGGGACGACGCCGCGAGCGAAGATTGATGAACTGCGCGCGATGGGCCACGACCCGCTCGCCGGCCTGCGCGGTCACAAGGCGGACATCTGGGAGGGCGGGCACCGCGTGCCGTTCGTTGTGCGCTGGCCCGGCGTGGTCGAGGCGGGCTCGGTCTCGGACGAACCGATCTGCCAGACGAGCCTCTTGGCGACGCTCGCGGCGCTCTTCGACGTTGCGCTTAAGCCGGATCAGGGCGTGGACAGCTTCTCGATCCTCCCGGTGTTGCGCGGCGAACGGATCGACGCGCCGACGCATCCGGCGATCGTGCATCACTCGTTTCCCGGTAAGTTCGCGATCCGCGTGGGCGACTGGAAGTACATCGCTTGTAAGAACGCCGGCGGCTGGAGCAAGGGCGGCGACGGCAAGCCGTTTCAACTCTACAACCTGGCTGTGGATCGCGGCGAGACCGCGAACCTGATCGACGAGGAGCCCGACGTGGCCGAGCGTTTGCGGCTGAAACTGGAGAAGCTGATCGCGGACGGGCGTTCGACGCCGGGGCCGGTGCAGAGTAACGACGTGCCGGTGCAGTATCCGTGAGTCTGGGGCGCGGCAGGGGGCACCACGTAGGGCATAGTGCTTAGAACGTGCAGAAGCGACGCCCATCAATAGCCGGAGACCTACGGGCTCTGGACAAGAGAATAGGCTGGGTGTCACAACAAACAACTGCGTTCGCGTCCGGAGCCCGTAGGTCTCCGGCTGTTTTCAACTTCTCATGCGTATAATTACGTTGTGGTGTTTGGTTTCGGGCGGTTGCATGGATGGGCGATCACGCGGTGCCGCCTGGTGCCCGATCGCGACTCGCGGCACTCGCCGCCGTTGAATCGCCGACGGGCCGCGCCTAGAATCGCGGGAGATGAGTCACGTATGAAATACAAATGCGACCAATGCGATCGCCCGGCGACCTACCACGCGGTGGAGATCGTCAAGGGCCAGAAGATCGAGAAGCACCTCTGCGATCAGCACGCCGCCGAGGAAGGCACGGGCATGAAGTCGGCGCACGCGCCGATCAATCAGCTGCTCACTAATTTCGTGAAGTCGAGCGGCGAGGCGGATAAGCCTTCGTCTTCGCTGGACCTGACCTGCCCGGACTGTGGTTTGAGCTTCGCGGAGTTTCGCGATAAGTCGCTTCTGGGGTGTCAGAGTTGTTACGCGGCCTTCGAGGCCCCGCTGACGGGCCTCCTCGAGCGAGCCCACGAGGGCGGCAACCACCACGTCGGCAAGGTCCCGCGGCGCGGCGGCGGGGCGAGCGAACACCGACAACTCCAGATCACGCGCATCCGTAAACGCCTCAACGACGCGGTCGAGGCGGAAGACTATGAGCTCGCCGCCCAGCTGCGCGACGACCTCTCGGGCCTCGAATCCGACGGCGAGGGCTCGGCATGAATCTGCGCGGCATCACCGACGGCGCGGGCGAATGGCTGCGCGGCTCCGGCCCGCACAGCGACGTCGTGATTTCCTCGCGCGTCCGCCTCGCCCGCAACCTCGCGGGGTACCCGTTTGTGAATCGAGCGAATCGTCGGCAGCGCTACGAGGTGCTCGAGGCCTGCCGGGCGCAGGTGCTCAGCAAACGCCTGGCGGACAGCACGATCTGGGTCGACCTGGCCGACAGCCCCGCGATCGATCGGCAATTGCTCGTCGAGCGGCACCTGATCTCTCGCGATCTCGCGAAGCGAACCGCCGACACGCCCCGAGGCGTCGCGATCGCGGCGGACGAGACCTTCTCGGTGATGATTAACGAAGAGGATCACCTCCGCATGCAGGTGCTGCGGAGCGGGATGCAGCTCGGCGACGCGTTTTCGCACATCGACCGGATCGACGACACGCTCGAAGAGGCGATCGACTTCGCCTTCTCGCGGCGCTTCGGCTACCTCACCGCCTGCCCGACCAACGTGGGCACGGGCATCCGCGTGAGCGTCATGATGCACCTGCCCGCGCTCAAGCTCACCGGCGAGATTGAGCGCGTCAAACGCGCGGCTCGCGATATGCATTTGGCCGTCCGCGGGCTCTTCGGCGAAGGCAGCGAGTCGCTCGGCGATCTTTTCCAGGTTTCCAATCAGTCGACGCTGGGCCGAACCGAAAAAGAAATCCTCGAAGACTTCGAGCACACCATCATCCCGCAGATGATCGCCTACGAACATCAGGCGCGTCAGGCCCTGATCCGCCAGCGCGAGAAGCAACTCGACGACAAGATCTGGCGGGCGTGGGCGCTGTTGACCAACTCGCGCGTGATGGGCACGGACGAAGCGCTGAGCCTACTCAGCCACCTGCGGCTCGGCGTGCACCTCGACCGCATCGACACGACGAGCATCCGCGCGGTCAACGAGTTGTTCCTGCTCTGTCAGCCGGCCCACCTGCAACGCGTGATGGGCCAGGAGATGACCCCGGCCGCGCGGCGCATCGCCAGGGCCGACCTCTTGCGGCAGCGACTCGCTTCGCGAGGATAGCGTCGGCTTTCGTTTTAGCTTTTGTTCTGCAGGCGGGTCAGCGTCTCGCGCTGCGGGTTGGACATGGGCAAGTCGTCGAGGCGATCGAGCGCTCGCCAGACGCCGGCGTTCGGCCTGAGTCGGCCGGATCGAACCGAGGAGCGCATGACGACGAAGTGGATCGTGCGGTGCGTGGTCTGATGCGTGAAGTCGGTGACGAATACGGGGGTATTGAGCACGAGGTTAAAGCGTTCTCGAAA
>JBMYUK010000382.1:0-3101 GCA_049605275.1 Phycisphaeraceae bacterium | reverse complement strand
GTGCCACAGGCATCCGCTCCCCAACGGTCCGAGCGGTCCGCTGCGCCAGTAAAGCTGTAGCACCTAGTGCAGTCAGTTCTCAGTATTGTAGTATGTGTCAGATGAATAACGCTCTTTATTTGTCAGGACGGCGGACGCCGCGCGGCGTGCTCTCCGACCGTCAGTGCCGCGAACAGAAAGTCGGCGGCGAACTGCTTTGCACCGTCGAGTAATCATTCACCCCAGCGTTTTGCATTAAGGCGAGCTGGATACTCGGCCGCCTGAAAGGAACGAACACCGTGTCACGAAACGGAAAAAAACCGGTACCCGTCGCCAAGGGCGTCACCGTCAAGATCACCGGCGATGAAGTCGCGGTCAGCGGGCCCAAGGGCAACCTGTCCATGACCACCAAGCCGGAGGTCAAGGTCAGCCTGTCTGACGACGGCAAGGAAGTCAGCGTCGAACGCGTCGAAGAGACGCGCTTCGCCCGCGCGATGCACGGCACGACGCGCTCGCTCATCAACAACATGATCATCGGTGTCACCGAGGGCTACACCAAGGAGCTCAAGATCGTCGGCGTCGGTTGGTCGGCCGCGCTCAAGGGCAACAAGGTCGAGCTCAGCGTCGGCTACGCGGACACCCGCGTCGTCGAGGTGCTGCCCGGCGTCACCGCCGAGGTCAAGAACCAGGACATCAAGATCTCCGGCCCCGACAAGCAGGCGGTCGGCGAGGTCGCCGCGAAGATCCGCGAGCACCGCAAGCCCGAGCCCTACAACGGCAAGGGCATCATGTACTCGGACGAGCGCATCCTCCGCAAGCAGGGCAAGGCCTTCGGCGGCTGATCGATTTCATGAAACGCCGCGGCCCGCCGCGCGATTCGTAGACAAGGGATACCCCCATGAACGCACAGAAACTCAACAACCTCCGCCGTCAGCGACGCAAGACCGGCATCCGCAAGAGCGTGTTCGGCTCGGCGACCAAGCCGCGGCTCTCGATCTTTCGAAGCGGCAAGCACATGTACGCCCAACTCATCAACGACTTCGAGGGCAAGACCCTCGCCTCGGCGAGCACCGTGCAGGCCAAGCTCGAGAAGGGCGGCACCGTCGACGCGGCCAAAGAGATCGGCACGAAGATCGCCGAGGCCGCCAAGTCCGCGGGCATCGAATCGGTCGCCTTCGACCGTAACGGCTTTAAGTACCACGGCCGGGTCAAGGCCCTCGCCGATGCCGCGCGCGAGGGTGGCTTGAAGTTTTAACCAAAAGGTAAGACAGGCATTGCTGCCTGTCATTCGGCGGAGTCGAAAAGACTCCAAACTCTACAGGCCTTCGGCCTGACGACAGGCAAGAATGCCTGTCCTACCGTTAGAGCAACTAACCTACGAGACACCCATGGCAGAAGTCCTCGACGAAGCATCCGCACTCGAATCCACGACCGTCGCGATCAACCGCACGGCCACGACCGTGAAAGGCGGCCGACGCATGAGCTTTAGCGCGCTCGTCGTCGTCGGCGATCGCAACGGGCGCGTCGGCGTGGGCTACGGCAAGGGCCGAGGCGTCCCCGCTGCGATCGAGAAGGCGCAGAAAGCCGCTAAGCGAAACATCTTCAAGATCACCAACCGCGCCGGCACGCTCCCGCACCAGGTCACCGGCAAGTTCGGCGCGAGCCAGGTTCGGCTCATCCCCGCTGCGCCGGGTACCGGCGTCATCGCGGGCGGCACCGTCCGCGCGGTGCTCGAGATGGCCGGCGTGCAGGACGTCTTGACCAAGAGCTACGGCTCGACCAACGCGATCAACCTGACCAAGGCGGTCGTGCACGGGCTCAAGTCGCTGCGCAGCCGCGAGTCCGTCGCCGATTTGCGTGGCGTGGAGCTCGAATCGTCGAGCGTCGACGAGATGCTCGCCGCGAGCAAGAAGCTCATGGAAGAGGCCTCGGAGATCGCCCCGGCCAAGTCGCTGAAGGAAGCCAACGATTCGATCAAGCCGAAGGAAGAGCCCAAGGCTGAGGCGCCCGAGGAGCCCGCGGAAGAGGCGCCCGCCGCTGCGGCGTCGGTGTCGGATGAGGCACCTTCCGAAGAGAAGGCGGAAGAAGCTCCTGCTGAAACCGTTGCCGAGGCACCCGAAGCACCCGCGGAAGAAGCTGCTCCCGAAGCATCTGTCGAAGAAGAAAAGAAAGAAGACTGATCGCCGGTGGGACGGGCTTTTCGCCTGTCATCCCCCAACGAACAAGATAACCAATGACAGGCTAGAAGCCTGTCCCATTTGGAAAGGACTGACCCGCCATGATGATCCATGAGGTCACCGAAAAAGTCGGACGCCACAAGCGTCGCAAACGCATCGGCCGAGGCCCGGGCTCGGGCACCGGCAAGACCGCCGGCCGGGGCCACAAGGGCTACGGCTCGCGCTCGGGCAACTCCAACCCGCACGAAGGCGGCGGCACCCCGCTCTGGAAGATGCTGCCCAAGCGCGGCTTCTCCAACGCGATGTTCAAGAAGCACTACTCGGTCGTCAACCTCTCGGCGATCGACGCGCGCTTCGACGACGGCGCCGAGGTCAACCCCGAGATGCTCGTGAAGCACGGCCTGATCCGCGATACCAAGCTGCCCGTTAAGGTGCTCGGCAGCGGCGAGACGACCAAGAAGCTCACCGTGACCGCGGCGAAGTTCTCCAAGTCGGCCGAGGAAAAAATCACCAAGGCCGGCGGCAGCGTCACCGTCGCGTGATAAAAGTGTTTGGTAGGACAGGCATTCCTGCCTGTCAATAGGCCGTAGGCCTCATCGAGTTTGCAATTCGGCTTCGCCGATCGACAGGCAAGAATGCCTGTCCTACCAGAGAAACCATGCTCCAAGCCTTCTTCAACATCTGGCGGATCAAAGAGCTTCGCAACAAGCTCCTGTTTACGATCTCGATGCTGGCGATCCACGGATCTCGATCCGAGCGCGCGAACAGGTCGATGTCGATCGTGCTGTCGCGCGTGCGCACCGGGAAGCTCAGCGTGTCCGGCGCATCGGCCTCGACGCGGGCCGGATCGAGCTCGGCGGCCGCGACATCGGCACGCTCGAGCGGAAGCTCGTGCGGCGGGAGGTCGCGGTCGTTCGCCAGGAGCCGTTCCTGTTCTCCAAGGAC
>JBMYUK010000381.1:0-3116 GCA_049605275.1 Phycisphaeraceae bacterium | reverse complement strand
CCGGACTAGAGAACAGGCTGGGTGTGACAACAAACAACTGCTTTCGCGTCCGGAGCCCGTTGGTCTCCGGCTATTGAAAGGCACTTCTCGTACACGTCCTAACGGGCAAGAGTGCCTGTCCGACCCAACGCAATCCTACCCAACCCGCCATTCTTAAACGCAGCCCCGTGTCGCAGCCGTGCGGCGCGGGGCTTTTTCGTAGGGCCACCGCGGATTTTGCGACCGGCACCGGCGTAAGGCTATAATTTCTATGGCGTCAAGCTGTCATACGTGAAGGTGGACAGGTCTCCTGGGCTAAGCGTCTAGCCCGGTGATCCGACCTTTTCCTGCGTTGCGTATGTAGAACCCATGAATAAGCCGCTGTACAAGCCTTTTTCGGTCCTCGGCCCCGCCGTGCTCGGTCTGTTACTCGTGGCGACGCTGCTCGCCCTGCTCGTCTCGGCGCGCTTGCAAGACCCCGCGGACCACTCGGACCCGAGCGATGCGCTGCGGCCCGTCTCGAATCAAGACCAGCCGAGCCAGACGGACCGCGCGGACGAGGCGGAGGCGGGCGTTCGACCCGTCTCGTTCAACCGCGACGTTCGGCCGATCCTCTCGGACAAGTGTTTCGCCTGCCACGGCTTCGACGCGAACACCCGCGAGGCCGGGCTACGCCTGGATGTCCGCGACGCGACGCTCATCGAGTACGACACCGGCACGCCCATCGTGCCCGGCGACCCGGACGCCAGTTCGATCATCCAGCGGGTCGAAAGCGACAGACCCAACCGCGTCATGCCCCCGCCCACGACGCACAAAGCCGTCTCGGCCGAGGAGTTGGCGACGCTTCGTCGATGGATCGAAGAGGGCGCGGCCTACGAGCCGCACTGGGCCTTCATCCCGCCGACCGCGCCCGACCCGCCCGAGGTCAGCGACGCGGATTGGGTCCGAAACGACGTCGACCGATTCGTGTTGGCGAAGCTGGAGGAGAAGGGCCTAAGCCCGTCGCCCGAGGCGGATCGTCGGACGCTGATCCGCCGGGTGTATCTCGACCTCGTCGGTCTGCCGCCGACCCCGGAAGAAGTCGAAGCCTTCGTCAAAGACGCCTCGCCCGACGCCTACGAAAATGTCGTCGACGAACTCCTCGCCAGCGCACACCACGGCGAGCGGATGGCGATGCCCTGGCTCGACGCAGCGCGCTACGCGGACTCGAACAGCTTCCAATTCGACAACAACCGCTGGGCCTGGCCTTGGCGCGATTGGCTGATCGAGCAGATCAACGACAATCGCCCATTCGATAAGGTCATCATCGAGATGCTGGCAGGGGATCTGCTCGAGAACCCGACGCAGGATCAGATGATCGCGACCGCGTTCAACCGCAACCACTTCATCAACGGCGAGGGCGGCGCGATCAAGGAAGAGGTGCGCTTCACCTACGTCCTCGACCGCGTCGAGACGACCTCGACGACGTTCCTGGGGCTCACCTATGCCTGCGCCCAGTGCCACGACCACAAGTACGACCCGATCTCGATCGAGAACTACTACGAGTTCTTTGCGTTCTTTGGCCAGACCGACGAGACCGGCGGTCGGCACAAGTCCGTCCCGACCTGGGACTTCCAATTTGTCATCGACAAGCCCTACCTCTCGATCGCGACCGATCAGCAGAAGCAGGAACACGCTCGGCTCAAGAAGATCGAGAACGAAGCGTACAAGGCGTTCGGCGGCAACAATGCCCGGAAAAAAGCGATGCAAGCGGCACGCGCCTGGGCCAACCGGCTCACGATCGAACAGGTCAATGAAAAGACCGGGCTGGTTCATGGCCTGGTGGGTCGGGCCCGGTATGGACGCGGCTTCCAGGCGCCGATGCAAGACGCCAAGTTCCTGGACTACTACGCCCGTGAGGTCGCGCCGAGCGATACGCCTTGGCTTGAGAAGTACATCGCCTGGAACGACGCGCAGCGAGCGCGGATGGATCAGGAAGAGCGGATGCCGATCGTCATGACGATGGGCGACCGCGAGAAGCCGATTGACATCAAGGTGCGCGATCGCGGGCTGTACAGCGCACCGATCGGCGAGCCGTTGACGCCGGGGCTGCCCGATGCGCTCGGCGGGTTGCCCGAGGACCTGCCGCGCAATCGCCTGGGCCTGGCGAAGTGGATGGTCAGCGACGCGAACCCGCTCACCGCGCGTGTACTCGTCAATCGCCTTTGGCAGCAGGTCTTCGGCAAGGGCCTGGTGAACACGCCGGAGGACTTCGGCATGCAGAGCCCGCTGCCTTCGCACCCCGACCTGCTCGATCACCTCGCGGTGAAGTACCGCACGGACTGGGACACGAAGGCGATCATGCGCGAGATCGTCACGAGCGCGACCTATCGGCAGTCCTCGGCCGTGACGCCCGAGATGCTCGAACTGGACCCGGAGAACAAGTACCTCGCCCGTGGTGCGCGTTTCCGTCTGCCGGCGATGCTGATTCGGGACCAGGCACTGGCGACGTCGGGCTTATTTAACGACGAGATGTTCGGCCCGCCGGTGTATCCGTATCAGCCGCCGGGCCTGTGGGTGGACGTGAGCTTCGCGCAGTTCGAGTACACGCCGAGCTCGGGCGACGACCTGTATCGCCGGAGCCTTTACACGTTTTTCCGTCGGACGCTGGCCCCGCCGAACCTGTTTGACAACGCGAGTCGGCAGGCGTGTACGGTGAAGCTCTCGACGACGAACACGCCGCTGCAGGCGCTGACGCTCTTAAACGACCCGACGTATGTCGAGGCGGCGCGGGCGCTGGCGCTTCGGGCGATCGAGCGTGAGCCGGAATCGGTTACGGATGAGGTGATTCAAGAGATGTTCCGACTCGTCACGCTGCGTGATCCAGAGCAGCGGGAAATGAACGTATTGAAGATGGCGTATGCGCGTGAATACATGTGGTATGGACCGCGCCAAAGCAAAACAGAAGCGTATCTAAGTGTTGGCGAAATCCCTGTCCCCAACGATATCGAGCCGGCACACCTCGCTGCGCTCAGCAGCGTCGCGCTGACGATTTTGAACCTCGACGAAGCGATGACCAAAGAGTGATGCGCTGCAAATGATATGAAGCCCACACCGATGCGGTGTGGGCTTCGCGTGATGAGAGTACCCACCATGCA
>JBMYUK010000380.1:0-3122 GCA_049605275.1 Phycisphaeraceae bacterium | reverse complement strand
CGAGCGCGCAGCCCTCGGGCAGTTCGGGCAGCGTGCGAATGCGGTAGCGCCACTGCCGCATGAGTTCGGACCACATCGGGCGTAGCGTTTGGACCTGGCGATCGGCGAGGACCATGACGAGTTGGCCGTTGCCGGCGGCGAGACCTCGGGGCATGAGTTCGCCGGGGATCGGGTCGAGCTTGGTCGCCTGGCCGGGCAGCGCCTCGGCATGCAGATGGTGGATCAGGAGGCGCGGCGTAGGCTCGTCCGCTTCGTCCTGCGCGGGCTTGGGCTCGGCGGGTTCGACGAGCCAGAGGTGCTCGCCGTCGCTCGCCGCGGGCAGGTCGCCGGCCCAACTCGCGGGAGCGGCAAACAGCAGCGCGATCGTCAGCAACCCAAGCGCGACACGCGGATCAAGATGGATGGAATCGAACCGTCGCATCGGATGGAGCAGACTACTTGATCGGTGCGCGGGCTGCGCGTGCGCGCGAGCGGCGGCTGGTAGGATGCCCGCCCATGCTCAAGTACCGGCTCATCCTAGGCCCGATCATGATCGCGTTGTTGCTCGGCGTGCTCTGGCTCGACGAGTGGGCGAGCCGAGAGAACGTTGCCCGCGCGGGCTTGGCGATGCTGATCGTACTCTGGCTGCCGGGCATCCGTTTCGCCTCGCGCGAGCTCGAGCGGTTTTTCCGGATCAAGGGCGTGCCCGCCGACCACCGCGTGCTGTTCATCGCCGGGGCGGTCGGCTGCGTGGGCGTGTTCGCGATGGCTCACGGCGCGTCGCCGATGCTGGTCCCGACGCTTGCGGTGGTCGTGCTGATGCACGCGGCGGTGGCGAAGTGGCTGCACAAGCGGATCGAGGCGACGACGCCGGCGATCGCGTCGTCGCTGCTGTGCTTTGTCTACCTCGGGCTGATGCCGGGGCTGCTGCTAACGATCCGGATCGAGCACACGGCGTGGGTCCTCGGGGCGGCGCTGTTGACGACCAAGGCCTGCGACATCGGAGCGTATTTCACCGGCCGGGCCATCGGTCGACACAAGCTCATCCCCTGGCTAAGCCCCGGTAAGACGTGGGAAGGGCTCGTCGGCGGCGTGGCGCTGTCGGCGGCCGTTTCGCTGTTCACCCTCAAGCCGTTGATGGACCTGCACTGGGCCTACGCGCTGACGGTCGGGGCGCTGCTCGCGATCGTCGGGCAGGCCGGCGACCTGCTCGCGTCCATGTTCAAGCGCGACGCGGCGGTCAAGGACTCGGGCCAATCGATCCCGGGCTTCGGCGGGGTGCTCGACGTCGTGGACTCGCCGCTGCTGGTCGCGCCGATCGCGTATTGGCTGCTCGCGGCGGCGGCCTGATGGGGTTTTCTCGCTCGGCGGTGTTGCCTAAGCGCGACTACACCGATAACCTTAATAGTTCATTCCTGCGTAAAACCGCCGACCAATTCGAGGCGACGCAGCGGTGGCCGCGTCGGCCATCGAACCTGACCCCCATCCTTCCCGGAGACTGCACCATCGCCAGAGGACGCTTTAGACCCCAGCCCAAAGAGACGGGCAAACGCCTTCGCATCAACGACCAGATCCGCATCTCGCCGGTCCGTCTCATCGATGAAGAACAGAACCCCGTCGGCGTCATCGACCTCGACGACGCCAAGCGACGCGCCACCGACGCCGGCCTCGACCTCGTCGAAGTCTCCCCCGGAACGCCCGGCAAGGACGGCCGACCGCCCGTCTGCAAAATCATGGACTACGGCAAGTGGAAGTACGCTCAACAAAAGAAAGAGCAGAAAGCCAAAGCCCACGCCAAGAAGTCCGAGCTCAAGGGCATGCGCCTCCGTCCAAACATCGACACGCACGACCTCGAGCTCAAGGTCAAAAAAGCGCGCGAGTTTCTCGAAGACGGCGACAAGGTCCAGTTCGTCATGCTCTTCCGCGGCCGACAGATGGCGCACAAAGGACTCGCCCTCGGTCAGATGCGAAACATCTGCGAGATGCTCGGCGACGTCTCGAAGATCGAGCAGGACCCCAAGATGATGGGCCGACGCGCGACGATGCTGCTCGCGCCGGACAAGGGCAAGAAAGACGCGACCGACTCGAAGCGCGAGAAGGAAGCGGCCAGCGAACAAGCGAATAAGAGCTGAATCGCACGCTCGATTGATCTGCCCAATAGCCGGAGACCTACGGGCTCCGGACGCGCACGCCGCGATCGCATCGATCCAACGCACCCGCACGCTCGACCGACAGGGCAATTGCATCGGATGGGTGGCCGGAGTGGAGGCTTGGCGACCCCCCAGAACAAACCACTTTGACAGGCATCCATTGTGATTCGGTTGTTGGGGTCTGTTAAGCTGACTGCATGGGTTGGCCCACCGACCAGCGCGCGATCCTTCACGTGGATATGGACCAGTTCTTCGCCGCGATCGCGGTGCTGGACGATCCGTCGTTGAAAGGCAAGCCCGTACTCGTCGGCGGCGGCGGGCCGCGCGGCGTGCTCTCAACCGCATCCTACGAAGCACGCAAATTCGGCTGCCGAAGCGCGATGCCCACCGCCGTCGCGTTGCGGCTCTGCCCCGACGCGATCCTCGTCAAGGTGCCCGGCGAACGCATCCGCGAGATGTCGGCCAAACTCTTCGACATCCTCGACCGCGTCTCGCCGCTGGTGCAACCGCTCTCATGCGACGAGGCGTTCATCGATGTCACCGGCAGCCAGCGTTTGTTGGGTGAGCCGATCGAGATCGCCAAACAGATCAAGCGGCAGATCAAAGACGAACTCAAGCTCACCGCGTCCGTCGGCGTCGCGCCAAACAAGTTCCTCGCCAAAATCGCCAGTGACTGGGAAAAGCCAGACGGCCTTTTTGTAATCAAACCGGATCAGGTAGCTGATTTTCTCTTAGATCTAGAAGTGGATAAGATTTCCGGGGTAGGGGAGAAAACAGCAGAAAGGCTACAACGTTTTGGCGTTAAAACCTGCGGTGATTTGCAGCGAAAAACTCAGGCCGACCTGTTGGAACATTTTGGCAAGTTTGGACAACGTCTGTTTGAACTGGCCAGAGGGATCGATAACCGACCGGTCCGCATCAGCAGAACCCGAAAGTCCGTGAGTGTTGAACACACCTATGCTCAGGACCTTTCAGATCTGGAGCAGTGTATTG
>JBMYUK010000379.1:0-3136 GCA_049605275.1 Phycisphaeraceae bacterium | reverse complement strand
AGATCAACGCCCTGACCGGTGCTTCGTGCATCGGCGACGGGCCGGAGCACGACGATGTCGGACACGACCAAATCCAAGCAACCTCAGCCGAGCCACGAGCTCGCGGCGCAGGTCGAAGAGCTCGGCGAGCACGAGTTCGCGCTGAATAAGAACGGCAAGCGATACGTCTTCAACTGTGCGCCCGGTAACGAAGCGCAGACGCTCAACGAGATCGCGGAGATGGTGACGCGAGCGGACACGGACCTGACCTGGTTCGACGCCGCGGTGCTGTCGCATCGCCTGGGGGAACGGATGAGTCAACGACTAAGTGACCTGAGCGCCCGACGGCTCTCGGCTTGATTTGAATTGGGATCGATCACACGCCTCGTGGACGAGGCCGTCAACCGCACGGACGCAGATGAGTAAGGAACGACAAACCATGTCAGACACGCAAACCGAGCAGCAACCCGAGCTCATCAACCAATTCGTGGATTACCTGCGGAACGAACGGCACTTCAGCCCGTACACCGCGCGGTGCTACGGCGCGGACCTCCGCCAGTACGTCGAGCACCTCGAGTCCGACCACGCCGCAGAGCCCGCTTCCGCAACGGTCGCCCAGGAGATGAACGACAACTCAGACGATACCCCGCGCACCATCGCCGACAAGCTCAAGCAGGCCGACCCGATGGTCGTCCGCGGCTTCCTCAGCCACCTCGATCAGTTCGGCTACTCGCCCGCCACGACCGCGCGAAAGATCGCGACGCTTCGCTCGTTCTACAAGTGGATGAACAAGCGCGGCATCATCGAAGCCAACCCGATGCTGCTCATCCGAACGCCCAAGCAGACCAAGCGACTGCCCAAGGCCATCACCGTCGAACAGGTCGAGCAACTCCTCTCGGCCCCCGACAACCGAGAAACCCTCGGCGCCCGCGACCGCGCGATCCTCGAAACGCTCTACTCCACCGGCGTACGCGTCAGCGAACTCGTCGATCTCAACCGCAACGACCTCGACCACGCCGGACAGACCATGCACGTCCGCGGCAAGGGCAAGAAAGAACGCATCGTCCCACTCGGCAGCCACGCCATGGCCGCGATCCGGCACTACCTCACGCTGCTCGAGCCCGACCCCCGGTTCAGCGCGCTGCGACAGGAGTCCATGACCAACGCCGGCGTCGCGCTGTTCGTCAACAAGAACGGCGGCCGACTCAGCTCCCGCTCGGTCCGACGCAAGCTCGATAAGTACCTCAAGGAGGCCGGCCTCGATCCGCAGATCAGCCCGCACACCCTCCGACACTCCTTCGCCACCCAGATGCTCGCCGGCGGCGCAGACCTCCGCGTCGTCCAGGAACTCCTCGGCCACTCCAACATCAACACGACCCAGGTCTACACGCACGTCGACCGTTCCCGCCTCAAAGACGTCGTCACCCGCTTCCACCCCCGCCCCTAATCCCCCTTCTCACGCCTGCTCCCCGCTACCCGCCGCATCGATAGCCACCGGGCCACGCCCGGGCGGACGAACACTCTCCACCGTTCATCCGCGCTCGGGATATAAAAGAGTTCGCCCGCGGGGAACGACAGGCCCGGTCTAGCAGACAGCCGCAAAGATAAGTCTGTCACCGCCCGGCACGAAGTCATATCATTAAACAGCACGCACCCGTCGCTTGATCTCACCCAAAGGAAAAGCCATGACCCCACTGAGCCGCCGCGAATTGTTGAAGTACTCCGTTGCCGCCTCCGCCGCAGCGACGCTCCCGCTGGGTTATGCGAGCCGGGCGGTCGCGGCGAACGATAAGCTGAACCTCGCGGTGATCGGCTGCGCGAACCGAGGGGGTAAGATCGGTCGCGAGGCGGTGAGCCACGGCCTGACGCAGTGCGTCGCGCTGTGCGATGTGGTCCCGTCGCGGGCGGAGGGCTTTAAGAAGAAGACGAAAGGCGCTTGCGATGAGGCGGTGATCTACGACGATTTCCGCGTCATGTTCGACAAGATGGGCGACCAGATCGATGCGTGCACGATCGGCACACCCGATCACAGCCACTTCCCGATCGCCATGCTCGCGATGTCGATGGGCATCCACGTGTTTGTCGAGAAGCCGCTCGCCCATACCTTCGAAGAGTGCGAGCTACTCATGGCCGCCGAGAAGAAGTACGGCGTGATGTGTCAGATGGGCAACCAGGGTCACTCCAGCAAGCAACGCCTCCAGTTTCAGTCCTGGGTGGACAACGGCGTGATCAAGAACGTCCGCCGGGTCGACGCCTGCATGAACAAGGGCCGACGCTGGCACCCCTGGGGCGATGTCCAAGGCTTCCCCGAAGCCGAGAAGATGCCCGAAGGCATGAACTGGGACGTCTGGGCGGCGGCCAAGCCGATGCACGCCTACAGCAGCAAGTTCGACCCCGGCAACTGGCGCGGCTGGTACGACTACGGCTGCGGCGCGTTCGGCGACTGGGGGCCCCACACCCTCGACACCATCCACCGCTTCCTCAAGCTCGACATGCCTCACACCATCCGAGCCGAGACAATCATCAAACCAAACGACTACATCTACCCGCACGGCACGACGATCGCCTTCGACTTCCCCGAGCGCGGCCCCGGCATGCCCGAGATGACCATCAACTGGTACGACGGCGTCGACAACCGCCCGCCCACCGAACGAGGCGTGAAGATCCCAACCTGCGGCAAGGCGATCTACAGCGACGACCTCACCTTCGTCGGCGGCACGCACTCGGGAACACTCAAAATCGTCGGCGGAGACAAGCAAGAAGAAGTCGCTGCGAACCTCCCCGAATTCGCCGAGAGCGAGACGTCCACCAACCACATGGACAACTTCCTGAAAGCCGCCGCCGGCATCGACCCCTACTGCAACGCCTCGTTCGCCGTCGCCGGCCCGCTGACGCAGGTGTTCATGCTTGGCTGCATCGCCCAACGCCTCGGTGAAAACCTCGCGTTCGATCCGAAGACCAAGCAAATCACCAACAACAACCGCGCCAACGAACTACTCAAAGGCCGCCCCCCACGCAAAGGCTGGGAAGACTTTTACAAACTCGCATAGCCCCTGTATCGGCGTCGAAATAAAAAGAAGCGGTTGGCAAACGTCTGTTGTGACGAATAAAAACAACTTCCGGCGGTGGTCCTGGTCAAGCAACGCTTGCCCACGGA
>JBMYUK010000378.1:0-3141 GCA_049605275.1 Phycisphaeraceae bacterium | reverse complement strand
GAAAGCGGTTGTTTGTACCGGTCTCTCTCTATTCCTTCTGGCAATATTATCAGCGGCGACGCCGTCAGCGCAGGCTACGCTCGAGAAGCCCAACATCGTCATCTTCCTCGTCGACGACATGGGGCCGATGGATACGTCGGTCCCGTTCATGACGGGCGACGACGGCCAGCCCAAACGCTACCCGCTCAACGACTACTACCGCACTCCGGCGATGGAGCGCTTGGCGGCCCGGGGCATCAGGCTCAATCACTTCTACGCCATGAGCGTCTGCTCGCCGACGCGCACCAGCATTATCACCGGGCAGAACGCCGCGCGGCATCAGGTCACCCAGTGGATCCGATCGGAGAGCAACAACAAAGGCAAGTTCGGCCCGGAGAACTGGAACTGGACCGGTTTTGATAACGCCGACGCGACGCTCCCCGGCGTCCTCAAGGCCAACGGCTACCGCACGATCTATGTCGGCAAAGCACACTTCGGACCGTTGGGTGAACCGACCGAGTCGCCGAGGGGCGTCGGCTACGACGTCAACGTCGCCGGCTGGTCCTGGGGGCAACCCGGCAGCTACTACGGGCAGGATGGCTACGGGCATCTCAAGGGACGAAAGAGCCGAGCCGTGCCCGACCTCGAGAAGTATCACGGCACGGATACCTTCCTCACCGACGCACTCACCATCGAAGCCAAAGCCGCCCTCGACGACGCGATCGAGGCGGGCAAACCCTTCTTCCTTCACTTCGCGCCCTACGCCCTGCACACGCCCTTTCAATCCAATCCCAAATACGCCGCGAACTACGCCGACTCGGGCATGTCCAAGCCGGCGCAGGCCTACGCGACGCTCGTCGAGTCGATGGACACCGCGCTGGGCGAACTCATGGATCACCTTGAAAAACAAGGCGTCGCGGAGAACACGCTCATCTTCTTCCTCGGCGACAACGGCGGGGATGCGCCCCTCGGCCCGCCGCATGAGCACAACAGCTCGTACCCCTTGCGCGGCAAGAAAGCCACGCACTACGAAGGCGGCATGCGCACCCCCTTCATCGCCGCCTGGGCCAAGCCCGACCCGACCCACCCCTGGCAGCAAAGACTGCCCATCGCCCAAGGCGTGATCCAGCAGCAACTCGGCACCGTCATGGACCTCTACCCCACGATCACCAATCTCGTCGGCGTTAACTTCCCCGAAGGTCACGCGATCGACGGCCACGATCTCGCCAAGCAACTCGCCTCCGCCGAGCGCAACCCCGAGCGTCCAGAGCGATTCCTCATGCACTTTCCCCACGGCCACCGCTCGAGCTATTACACCGTCCTCCGTGTCGGCGATTGGAAACTCATCTACCACACCTTCCCCGAGATGAATCCCGCGAAGACGCGTTACGAGCTGTTTAATCTCCGAGACGATCCTTTTGAGAAAAACAACCTGGCCGAGAAAGAGCCGAATAAGGTCAAGCGCTTGTTAAACGCGATGTCGAAGCAGCTCGAAGAGGAGGGCGCGCTCTTGCCCGTCGATGACGCGGGCAACGCGCTCCAGCCGATCATGCCGGAGTAGCCAGCGTGCGAGTGGTTACGCAGTGGTCTTCTTGCCCAGCGGGGTGAGGCCGGCGAGCAGGACGATGACGAGCAGCAGGGTGCCGAAGACGAGGTCGATGTTTTTGAGCCAGACGGGTTGGGCGAGCATGAGCATGAGCCAGCCCGAGGCGAGGCCGTAGCGAACGGTGACGAGCCGAGAGAGTGCGGGGGGAAGGGTGGCTTGGCCCTGTTCGATCTCGTCGCGCTGCGGGCTGAGGATCGCCTCAGCGACGAGGATGACGACGATCAATAAGATCATCATGGTGGCCATGCCCAGCAGCTTATCGCGGTGTTGCTGCCGGTTGGCGAGGACGGGGACTCGGGCGAGATCGACTGCGTTTTCGAGCCGCTGCTGTTCGTCGGCGAAGTCGTTGACGAGCGCGGCGATCTGTGACTGAGCGGAGACCTGTGCGGAGTCGCCTTCGCCAAGGAGCTTGGACTGTTCGAGGATGCTGTCGATGCGGGCCTGGCGGAGGTCGTCGTCGTTGTGGAAGCGGTCGAGTGCGTCGATCGCGGCGTCGAGTTCGACGGTGTCGCCGCTGCCGAGGAACAGGGGGTCGTAGATTTGGGGGGCGAGTCGCCCGAGCGCGGCCGGTCCGAGCAGAACGCCGAGGATCACGCCTGCGACGAGCATGTAGAGGTGTCGCTGGTCGGGCAGCGGCCAGAGGACGAGCCGGGTTGGCGGGGGTGAGTCGGTGATTGCATGCCTCGCGGGGTCTCGCGTGTCGCGTGATTGTAGGCGAGCGAGGCGGCGGGCTGCGTGTATTGCGGCGGCGCGGTCACCCCAGCTTCGGCTGGATCAGGCACTGTCGGCGGACGCGTTCGAGCACCTTGACGAGCAGGGCCGTGGTCTGGTTGATGGATTCGTCGAGCCGTTCGCTGTCGCACGGGTCCCCGCCGGTGGTGGCGTAGGCCTGTTCCTGGAGCATGCTGCGGATCAGCGGGGCGAGCGCTTCGACGGGTTGGTCGGTGTTCTGGTAGACGATGCGCAGGAGCTTGGGCAGGACCCACTTCGCCGGGCTCACCTGCAGCCGGAGCCGATCGGCGTTGTCGCGGAAGGGATCGCGATCGGTCCTTGCTTCGAGTTCGTCGTTGATCCATTGTTGTGCGGTTTGTTCGATGGCCAGTAGCATCGTGCACCTCCCTGTGTTGGGTGTGTCTTGGTGAAACGATCGGTTGTACAACCCTGTCGAAAACACCGGCCAAGTACGAATCAGCCGGAAGTTGTTTCAGCGTTTGGCCAACGGGCTTGGCAACGGAGAGGAAACGTTGTGTGCGCTCGGCTTGGCCGATGCTTTACAACTCTATCTTGATGCTACGTTGTGGCGTGTTGTCATGCAAGGTTTATTTACTTGCAAAACAAGAAAAAAGAAGGAACGCCGATCAGGGCGTCAGGAAGATATCGGATGCGTTATCGCGGCGGTCTTGCGGTTGGTAGAGCCAGATGTTGTCGCTGGTGTCGTGTTGATTGACGGCGGGGCGGACCATCCACTTGACCGAGCCGTCGCTGATGAGGACGTTTTGTCCGATGCCGTCGTGGTTTCGACTGCGCGTGAGGCCGGGCGTGTCGACGTTGCGGAC
>JBMYUK010000377.1:0-3148 GCA_049605275.1 Phycisphaeraceae bacterium | reverse complement strand
TTCGTGGCGCATCTTACTATGCTGTTCTTATCTAAACATTGAGCGGGTCGTGACAGGCAGCAATAGCCGGTCCTACCAAAGCCAAGAGGAATCTTATGAGCAAGAGCAGGCACTATTTGGCGGTCGATCTCGGGGCGTCGTCGGGGCGGGTGATGGATGCGCGGTTCGACGGGTCTCGGCTGACGCTCGACGAGGTGCATCGGTTTGAGAACCGGGTCGTGCGGGTTCACGACGGCAGCGAACAGGGGCGATACCACTGGGACTTTCTCCGGCTGTGGGACGAGATCGTCGCGGGGCTTCGGCGTTCGTCGGACCGCGCGGGCGAGATCGCTTCGATCGGCTTTGATACGTGGGGGGTGGACTACGGGCTGGTGGGTCAGTCGGGCCGGCTCGTGCATCAGCCGACGGCGTATCGCGACCCGAAGAAGAACGAGATCTATATGAACGTGCGTGAGAAACTCACGGATCAAAGGATCTACGAGCGGACGGGCGTCCAGTTCATGCCGATCAACACGCTGTATCAGTTGGCGGTGGATGCGGAGGATGTGGATCGGCCGTTGGAGCGGGCGGAGTCGCTGCTGATGGTGCCGGACCTTCTGGGGTATTGGTTGACGGGCGAGAAGGCGAACGAGCACACGTTCGCGTCGACGAGCCAGTGTTACGACGCGGCGTCGTGCGCGTGGGCGGGGGACTTGTTGGAAGCGATCGGCGTGCCGACGTCGATCTTCGAGCGGATCGTGCAGCCGGGCGATCGCGAGCCGCTGGGGCGCGTGAATAAGATCGTTGCGGAGGCGACGGGGCTCGCTTCTTCGACGCGGTTGAGCGCGGTGGGTTCGCATGACACGGCCTCGGCGGTCGTCGCGGTGCCGATGAAAGACCCCCGCCGGTGCGCGTATATCAGCAGCGGGACGTGGTCGCTGGTCGGGCTCGAGTTGGACGCGCCGGTGCGGACGGCCGAGGCGCTAGCGGCGAACTTCACGAACGAAGCGGGGATCGACGGGACGACGCGGTTTCTGAAAAACTGCGCGGGGATGTGGCTGATTCAGGAGTGTCGCCGGGTCTGGTCGGAGGCGGGCAAGACGTACGGCTACGGGGAACTCGCGTCGATGGCGGGGGATTCGCCGGGGCTGGTGAGTCTGTTCGACCCGGACGATGCGCGGTTTGCAACGCCGGGGGATATGCCCGCGCGGATCCGAGAGGCCTGCCGCGAGCAAGGCGAGCCGGAGCCGGGCGACGAGAGCGCGCTGATCCGCGCGATCCTGGATTCGCTGTCGCTCAAGTACGACCGGCTGATCCGCACGGCGGCGGCGGTTACGAATCGACAAGTCGAGACGCTGCACATCGTCGGCGGCGGCGGGGCCAACACGGTGCTGAATCAGATCACGGCCGACGCGACGGGGCTCGAGGTCATCGCCGGGCCGGGCGAGGCGACGGCGCTGGGCAACGCGATCGTGCAAGCGATCGCGTGCGGGGATCTGTCGAGCTTGAGCGAAGGGCGTGCGGTCATCGCGGCGTCTTGCGAGCCGATGCGTTACGAGCCGAGCGCCGAGGCCGCGACGCGCGAGCGTTACGCGGCGGCGCGTTCGCGTTTCGAATCGATCGCTTCTTGAACGAGCGGTTGTTCGCCGACGCGCGAGTTAGTTGAACGTCTGCTGCCGCCAACTGTCGGGGTTGCGAACGAGTTTGCCGGTGTCGTCGGGGATGTACTCGGCGCTGTAGACGCGGCGGGCGTTGCCGACGACGGCGAGGGTGGAGATGCGAACGGGCTGGGTGTAGTCGTTGGTGACGTCGCCGTCGATCTCGTCTTCGTAGGCATAGAGCAGGAAGATCGGGTCTTTGATATTTCGGAAGATGCGCCAGCTGCTGCTGTGGATCGCGTCGCGCCAGGTGGTGCTGCCCTCGATCTGTTTGAGGAGGACGTCGTGGGCGTACTCGGCGGCGAGCTGCGCGGTGACCTGGTCTTCGTGCAGTTCGCCGTCTTCGATTTGGCCGCGGGCGATCTGGTTGGCGGCGAGGCCGAGGATGACGAGCATCGAGGTGATTGCGAGTACGAGCACGTAGGCCGTACCGGCTTGTCGGCGGCGCAGTCGCTTTCGCGAGATCAAAGCACTTTGCATCAGTATCCCTCCGCCGGGGCTTGCCAGAGATCGCTGCGATAGGACTTGAGGGTCGCGACGGTTTTGTCGCGCCACTTGACGGTGACAACGATGCGGGCGAGGCCCTGGTCGATCGCGACGGCGTCGGAGATCGAGTCGACATCGACGTAATCGACTACGACCGAGCGGGTGTACTCGGTCATGCCGAGGATGGGTGTGCCGGCGACATCTTCGGGCGGGTTGGCGGACCAGCCGTGGTAGTCGTCGATGTCGTCGAAGGCGTCGCGATCGCCGGTGGCTTCGCCGATGTCGGGGCCGATCGTGATACCTTCTTTGTAGGTGGTTTGCGCGAGGATCTCGGCCATGAGGTCCTCGGCCAGCACCAGCCCGACCTGTCGATGGGCGACGATCGCCTGTGCGCCGCGCGCCGACACGATCGTGTTGAGCGCCGCGACGAACGCCCCGCCGAGGATCACCAGCGACATGACGGTTTCGAGCAGCGTGATGCCCGCGCTGGCGCAGCGACTGAAGTTATTGGAGCGATCGTCTCGCATATCGATCGGCTAGCCTCGCAGCCAGTTTAGGAGTTTAAGGAGGAAGGTCGCGTCCACCGGTGCGGTGGTACTCGACGCGCGGTACTCGCCGCCGACGCGGACGGAGACCGCTTGGAAGTTCGCGATCCCGCCGGCCGAGGCGAAGCAAACGCACGCTTTCGTGCTGCCGTGTGCATCGACGCGCTGAAGCACGAACGATCCCACCGGCTCGTGGTTCACCGCAATCGAAACGACGTCGTCGTCGAGCAGCAGCGTGAGTTCGACATCAACCCAGCCGTCGGGCAGGTCGGAGATCACAGCGAATTCGACATCGCGCTTCTCGTCATTATAGAGGACCAACTGCTGCCCCCCGCTGCCGTCTTGACGCAGCATCACGGCGACGGGCAGCTGATCGCCGTCGTCGTCATAGGTGTAAGGCCCGTCGATCACCGGGCCGAGCGTGTCGTTGGAACGCATCCGCGCGCGGACCTGGACGACGCTCGCCTCGGACATCGCGAG
>JBMYUK010000376.1:0-3150 GCA_049605275.1 Phycisphaeraceae bacterium | reverse complement strand
TTTGTTTGGGGTCGTCTGACGCGGGTGCTGAAGCGCCCTCCGCCTCGGGTTGAGGTTCGGGTTCGGATGGGGTGCCTGCGTTGTCGGGGAGTTTTGCGTTGGCGGCGTCATCGACGGATTCGCCTTCTTCGGCGAGGACCATGATGGCCTGTCCGACGGGGACGGTGGCGCCTTCGTCGAGGACGAGTTTGGCGACGGTGCCGTCGTCGAAGGCCTGGAGTTCCATGGTGGCTTTGTCGGTTTCGACGTCGGCGAGGTGGTCGCCTGCGGAGACGCTGTCGCCGACCTTCACGATCCATTTGATGAGGGTGCCTTCTTCCATGGTGTCCGAGAGCTTGGGCATTTCGACGATGGCGGGCATGGGCGTGTCTCCGTGAGGGGATCGATGGGTCGGCGTCTTGTCCCGCGGTGCGGGGTGCGAGCGTTGACGGGCGTCGCGACGCGGCGGCGTGATTGTAGGAGGATCGCGGCGTCGCTGTCGGCGGGGTCGGCGGGGTCGGCGGTTCGCAATTGAAAACGAGCCCGGTCGGTGGGACCGGGCTCGTTCGGAAACGGTTGGATGGGTTGGGTCTTACTTGCGTCGTCGTCGGAGGCTGACGATGCCGAGCATGGCGACGCCTGCGAGTGCGGCGGTGGGGGTGGGTGCACCGGTGACCTTGGGGCCTTCGTTGTCGCTGGGGCCGGGGCCGTCGTTGACGGCGATGCGTTGGACGACGAGCAGTTCTGCGGGCTGGTTGTCGAGGACTTCGCCCCAGCCGGTGGCCTGCGCGTCTTCGGTGAGGCCTTGCATGCGGATGGCGACGCCGTAGCCGTCGGTGGCGAGCATGTCGGTGAGGTCGGCGAGGGAGACTTTATCGGTGTCGGTCTTGAAGGCGTAGGTCTGCGATTCGCCGGCCTCGATGCCCCAGCCCATGTCATAGGTGGTGACGTTTCGGTAGCCGCGGCCGATCCACTGGGGGGTGGTCTTGGACTGGACGGTGTGGGCGGCCTTGGAGCCGGTCCAGCCTTCGATGGCGGGGTTGAGGGAGCTGGGCTCCATATCGGCGGGGCCGAAGGGCGTGCCGGCACCGCTCAAGAGACGGTTCCAGTTGAGCTCGAAGTAGACGCCGGTGACAGTGCCCATCAGGGAGTTGTTGGAGATGACGAAGTCGTAGGCGTAGTCGGGCTGGCTGGAGGCCTGAATGGTTAGGGTGACGTCGACGGTGGGGTTACTGGCACCGGAGACGAGGCTGAAGGGCGAGGTGCCGGCGGTCGCGGCGGTGGTGGAGGCGGCGAGGACGGCGGCGGCGGCCAGTGCTTTGAGTGCTTTGCGTTCCATGATCGTTTCCTTTGCTTTGCAATCGCTTGCGGTGGGGTTTAATCCTTGCCGTGCTGGGCAGCGGCAATGAAAGAGTGCCACGGCTGCGGCGACAAGCAAACGATTCGCAAAGAAAATCGATCACAAAAATGAAACAATCGGCGGTGACACGGGGGAAACCGCCGTTTCAATGCGTTGAGGGCGGTTTTTGGCCCGGAACATCGACGACCCGCAAGACCGCCACGGCCCCGACAGCTTCGCTAAGTTCACAGCCGAAACGACGCAGAGCGGACCGATCCTGCAGGAAATGCACGTTGGGGGTATCTGATACGAATCCCACAAAAACCTCGCGGGTCCTTGTAGTCGCCGCGTCACACGCGGGGGTTGAATCGGCTGGGATCTATTCGGCGTGACCGTAATCCAAGTCGGAAATGACTCGACCCCCGTGCGTTGCACGGCGGCTATGCAACGCGTCAGCCGTTATTGACTTGCGTCTCGCGCACCGTTTGGCCGCAGCCCAAAGTCTTTCCCCTCGCGACTTCGTCGCGACGACAGGCCGGACGCCTATCCCACCGAGGGCACTTCTCGTACACGTTCTTGAGATTCTGTTTTCCGAAAGAGCCGAGGCCGATCAGGCGTTGTAGGTCACGGTGCGGACCGCCTCGACGATCTTCTTCGCGTTGGGCAGCATGTCCTGTTCCCGCTGGCGGTTGTACGGGGCGGGGATGTCGTCGTTGTGGACGCGGAGGACCTGGTTGTCGAGGTGGTCGAAGCAGTGCTCGTAGACCTGCGAGGCGACTTCGGCGCCGACCGAGGCGAAGGGCCAGGACTGATCGACGACCACGGCGTAGTTGGTCTTGCGGACGCTGTTGGCGATCGTCTCGATGTCGAGGGGGCGGTAGGTGCGGACGTCGACGACTTCGATATCGATGCCTTCTTCTTCGAGGGCTTCGGCGGCTTCGAGGGCGAAGTGCACCGGGCGGCCGGCGGTGATGATCGTGCAGTCGGTGCCCTTCTTTTTGATGTCTGCCGTGCCGAGTTCGATGATGAAGTCGCTGTCGTTTTCCGGCGGGGCCCACTTGTTGCCGTGCAGGTAGCGGGAGTAGTCCTTGTCGCCGTGCAGGCCCATGCCGAGCATGCGTTCGGATTCGAGGTTGAAAAACGGGTCGGGGTCGCGGATGCCGGCCTTGAGTAGGCCCTTGGCGTCGCGCGGGGTGGAGGGCACGGCCAGCTTTAAGCCGGGCACCGAGCTGAAGAGCGACTCGACGGACCAGGAGTGGGTCGAGCCGAGTTGCCCGCCCGCGCCGTTGTTGCCGCGGAAGACGGCGGGGCAGCCGAACTGTCCGCCGGACATGTAGAGCATCTTGGGTGCGTTGTTGATGATCTGGTCGGCGGAGACGAGGCAGAAGGACCAGGACATGAACTCGATGATGGGGCGCAGGCCGTACATCGCTGCGCCGACGCCGAGGCCCGCGAAGCCGGTCTCGCTGATGGGCGAGTCGATGACGCGGCGCGGGCCGAACTCTTCGAGCATGCCCTGGCTGACTTTGTAGGCGCCGTTGTACTCGCCGACCTCTTCGCCCATGAGGAAGATGCGTTCGTCGATGCGCATCTCCTCTTCCATGGCCTGTCGGAGCGCTTCGCGGTACTGGATTGATCGGCCGTTGCTAGACACCATCGTTTGGTCCGTTTCTGGTTTGATTTCTACGCCCTTGGGGAAGCATAGCCTAGCAAAATCAGTGCGATTGAGCAGGATGCGACGAGCGCGATCGGCGGCGACGGGCTGTCGGCGCTGGAGCCTTATATCGCCGAGCTGGTGATCCCCGACGGCCACAAGCTGATCGGCACCCGGC
>JBMYUK010000375.1:0-3160 GCA_049605275.1 Phycisphaeraceae bacterium | reverse complement strand
TACTTTTGCACCCTGATAATGCTGCGAAGTCAGTTCGCGTTTTCGAGCGGTATTATCATCGAACGCTCGACGATGGTTCTGGTGTCGCTCACCAGCTAAAGCTTTTGTCGTGGAGTGTTGAAGACAAGTATATTGCGGTGCATGGGGACCGGTTACGGCGAGAGGCTCACGCGCGCCGAGTACAAAAATACGAGAAGGTATTTGAAAGGCTGGCGATTGTAGCAATCCTTATTCGAGCATTGGATGAACCGAACCGACAAGCGAGGCAAACTTACATGTCGAGAGGTATCTGTCCCGACTGTCGAGGCAGCGGCAACGTCTCAACGGCCAACAGTTCCTCTTGCTTTTTTTGTGCAGGTTCTGGCACAGATCTTTACGCGGCTAACGGATCGATTTGCGGGCATTGCGCAGGTTCCGGAAAAGATGTCGGTACGTCGCGCCAAGCGACCTGTATAAGCTGCGACGGCAACGGAAAGTACCGGGGCAACTAGCATGACAGCCCTATCTCGCCGTGACATCTAGTGGTCCCCGCCTGATATTGCAGAACTTCTAACCGCCTGGCGCGTAGGGTTGGCCGGGTGCCACACAGCAGCCCGTAGGGTGCTGTGTGCGAGTTGTCTTAGATTCATCAAAAGTTGTTCGCACACAGGAGCCTTCGGCCTCCTGTGTGGCACCCGACTCGTTTGTAGGATTAATTGATGGCCGGGCCTAAGCGTACTCTCAAGCGATATGAGCACCGCAACGAAGTGCGCTATCTCACTTGTTCTTGCTACAAGCAACTTGCGCTGTTTAAGAACCGGGCCATCCGCGATCAGTTTGTCGAACACCTGCGCATGACTCAGGAAGACTTTGACTTCCGGCTCTATGCATGGGTCTTGATGCCCGAGCACTTCCACCTGTTGATCCGGCCGGCTGAGATCGAGCAAGCCATCGCGCCGATGCTGCGTCGGCTTAAGGCTGGCCTGGCGAAGCGTGTCATCCAACGCTGGCGGGAACTCGATGCTCCGATCCTTGGCCGACTCACCGATCAGCAAGGCGCGACGCGGTTTTGGCAGCGTGGTGGTGGCTACGATCGCAATCTCTATCGCGAAGAGGAGTTGGTCGAGAAGATCACATACATCCACTTCAACCCTGTTCGCCGAGAGCTTGTTAGCGAACCGGGCGAGTGGAAGTGGTCGTCAGCTCGTGCGTATGAAACGGGAGAAGACGATACGGGGCTCAAGCTTGTTCGAAGCTTTTGACGGGGTGCCACACAGCAGCCCGGAGGGTGCTGTGTGCGAGTTGTCTTAGGTTTATCAAGAGTTGTTCGCACACAGGAGCCTTCGGCCTCCTGTGTGGCACCCGACTCCTGTCTGGCACCCGCGCTTGTTCGAAGCTACTAACGAGGTGCCACACAGCAGCACGTAGGGTGCTGTGTACGAGTTGTCTTAGATTCATCAAGAGTCGTTCGCACACAGGAGCCTTCGGCCTCCTGTGTGGCACCCGCACCGGACGAGGGGGCTTGGTTTTGGCAATTGGCTACTTGTTTTTGTTTATGGCTGCGTTGCGATCCAGTGGTGGTTTGCTTGGTGATCGAGTCGCAGGTTGATTGTTATGGCTTCGCTCTGCAGCGTGAGCAGGATGCATTGTCGGGTCCATTGCTTGGTGAGGCATCGGCCTTGGAGGACGCGTTTGACGTGGCCGCGGTGGTTGGAGACCGGGCCCTGGTAGGTGAGGTAGTGTCGGCGGTGGGGGGGGATGACGGTGAGTTCGAATCGGCGGAGGGTCGGCCAGAGGTGCGGCGGCGGGGCGATGCGGGCGGTCCAGAGGCGAGCGGCGGCCGCTTGGGGGTCGGATAGGCTTGGGTCTTCGATGAGCCAGTCGTGGTGGATGCCTTGGGCGGTTTGGTGTTCGAGGATAACGGTTTGGAGGGCGAGCATATCGGACGTTTCGTGGGGGTGGAGGTTGTGGAGCGGGCTTGCCGATCATATCCTCATGGGTTGACGCGTTGGCTGCGCCTGTGCGGCGGAGCGTGCGTCGACGATCGATCGAGAGGCTAGTCATGACGATGCGTTTGATGGTGACCGGGCTGGTTTGCGTGCTGATGCTTTGCGCTGGCTGCTATAACCCGCCGCTCGAGAAGTTCCACAGCCGCAAGGCGATGGAGCGGGGCGACTACGCGACGGCGGAGCAGAAGCTGTTGGCGGTGGTCGAGAACGATCCGTCGGACTGGGAGGGGCATTACCTGCTGGGCCTGGCGTATCTGGGTCAGGATCGGCCGATCGAGGCGCAGACGGAGCTCGAGCTGGCGTTGGCGGCCAACGATCGGAGCACGACGAACACGCCGAAGATTCTCAACGCGTTGGCCGAGGCGCTGCATCAGCAGGAGAGCTACGACCAGTTGTACGCGTTTCTTGATGCGCAGATCGATCGCTACGAGGGCTGGGAGGACTACGCCCGCAAGGCGCGTTTTCTTGCGAAGGCGAACGACATGGACGGCGCGAGCCTGGCGTATCGTCAGGCGGCGATCTTCTCCCGCAACGCCGACGACGACATCTACGTCGAGATGGCGGAGTTTTACGAGGGGCTCGGCGACTACGACAAGGCGGTGCAGTGCTTGAAGTGGGCGTACTACGTTGACGAGGAGCGCGCGGACCTGCCCGACCGCTTTCGCAAGCTCGGCGTCGTGCCCGGCCCGACGCTCAAGGAGCGGCCGCCGCAGCCCGAGTACGACGGCGACACGCTGAAGCTGCCGCGTTTGTTTAACTAGCTCGGCGACGCCACGACGTAGGAGCGATCGATGAACATCCTCATCTGCGGCGCGGGCGAGGTCGGCAGACACTCTGCCGAGGTGCTCGCCGCGTCGGGTCATAGCGTGACGATTCTGGACCAGTCGCCGACGCGTCTGTCGGAGATCGACGAGGCGATGGACGTGCGCTCGATGCTCGGCGACTGCGCGCAGGCGGAGGTGCTGATCAAAGCGGGCGTCGACAAGGCCGACCTCATCATCGCCGCGACGAACAACGACGAGGTGAATCTATTGGCGGCGTCGGTGGCGAAGGGCGTCGGCTGCAAGACGGCGATCTCTCGCGTGCACCGGTCGGGATATTACGAAGACCGCGGGCTGAACTACGCCGAGCACCTGGGCATCGATCACCAGATCGCCGCGCGCACTTGCCTG
>JBMYUK010000374.1:0-3181 GCA_049605275.1 Phycisphaeraceae bacterium | reverse complement strand
TTTGAAACTCCAGGGCTATCGTTTGATGGTTTCCCGTGGGATGGGCGTCCCGCCCGTCACGTGCTCTCTCACACTTCGAGACGGGCGGGACGCCCATCCTACCTATCACTTATTTGGGCATTACGCCTTCGCGGGGATCGCCGGGCGGTTTTCGATGGCCTTGCGGATCACGCCGAGCACCCACTTGCGCTCTTCGCCTTCGACGTTGAGTCGCGGGGCTCGGCAGCGCTCGTTGCCGTAGCCGCACTCCTGGGACGCGAGCTTGATGTACTGCACCAGCTTGGGCATCGTGTCGAGGTTCAGTAGCGGCGAGTACCAGCGGTACACCTCGCGGGCTTCTTCCCACTTGCCTTCTTCGCACAGGTCCCAGATCAGCGCGTTCTCCGCGGGGAAGGCGTTGACCAGACCGCTGACCCAGCCCTCGGCCCCGAGCGCGTAGCTCTCGAGGAACACATCATCGACGCCGCAAAACAGCGTGAACCGATCGCCGCAGGCGTTGCGCAGATCGGTGATCCGCCGCGTGTCTTCGCTGGCCTCTTTGATGGCGACGATGTTATCGACGTCGGCGAGCTCGGCGAAGGTCTCCGGCTTAATATCGATGCCGTACGACACCGGGTTGTTGTAGAGCATGATCGGAAGCGAGGTAGCCTTCGCGACTTCGCGGAAGTGGTAGATCGTTTCTCGGGGGTCAGACTTATAGACCATCGCGGGCAGGACCATCAGTCCGTCACAGCCCGCGTCCTCCGCGTCCTTGGCGAACTTGCAAGCCAGCGCAGTCGTGTACTCCGCGACGCCGGTGAGCACGGGGATGCGGCCGGCGACATGCTTGACGGTCGCTTTGAGGATGTCGATCTTCTCGTCGTAGAGCAGCGAGCAGTTCTCGCCGACCGTGCCGAGCATGACCAGGCCGTGGATGCCGGACTCGATCTGAGCCTCGACGTGCTTGAGGGTTTCCTCGATGTTGACCGAGTCGTCTTCGTTGAACTGGGTGCAGGCGGCGGGGAAAACGCCGCGCCAATTGCTGGCTGCCATGGTGTGTCTCCGGGTGAGTTGTTGAGCGGAGTATATCTGATATTGCATGCAATGTCAAATATCGTCTCACGCTTTTTCTCGGTGCGTCATCATGCCCTTCACGCTGTCACGCTGGGCCTGGATGTGACGCGACAGCGCATCGAGCGCCTCGGGCAGGTTGCGGTCGAGAAGCGCATCGAGGATCGCGCGGTGCTGATCGACCATCGCGTCGGTGGCATCCGGCTCGAGCCCGGCGTAGTCGAAGATCGTCGCGTAGTAAGCGCCCTCGCGCTCGAAGAACGTCTCGATGTATCGGTTGCCGCACAGCCCGATCCAGTACGCGTGCATGCGGTTATCCAGCGCCGCCGGCCGACCCGGGCCGCTCAGCCGGTTGCCGTCGCGCATCTCGCGCAAAACCGCGGGGTCCAGCTTCGGATACGCCCGCTCAACCGCCTCGCGCTCCAGGAGCTCGCGCACCGCCAGGTAGTCGATCGTGTCCTTCTCCCGGTACGGCCGAACCAGCCAACCGCACCGCGGCACGTGCGTCAGCAGCCCCCGACCCGCGAGCTCGCTGAACAGCCGCCGGATCACCGTACGACCCACGCCGTATTGCTCCGCCGTCGCCGACTCACGCAGGTAATGCTCGTCCTGCGTCAGCCCCCGACGGATGATCTCGCTCACCAAACGATCGTGCAGGTTCGCGTCGCCGCCCTCATCCTCGTCCGTCGGCAACTCATCCAGCGCCGGCAGCGTCGACGCTTCGACACGCAGCCGACCCGCCTCGCCCTTCACCAACACCCCCCGATCCACCAGCGACTGCACCGCCGTCCGCACCGGCATCGGACTCACCGCAAAGTGCTTCGCGATCCCCGACAGCGACAAGTTAAAAGGCAACGCCTCGCGCCCGGCTAGCAGCCGCAACAAGTCACGCTCGATTCGTTCAGCAAGGGTCTTGGACACAACATAATTGTAAGCGACCCATCCTCCAAGCACCGCGACAATTCACGACGCCTCGCGACAAAGCCGTCGAGCAACGCCTCGACGGACAAACCCTCTGCGCCCGCCGTCTAAACGCCCGCCCCTGATACGATCTCGCCATGACCCCGCGGGACACGACCAACCCGGCCGCCTCCGTCGAGACCCTCGCCGGCGTCGGCCCCGCGCGCCTCGCCATGCTCCACCGACTGGGCATCCGCACCCTCGCCGACCTCATCCGACACCTCCCCGCCCGCTACGAAGACCAGGCCGACGAAGCGCCCATCGCCGATCTCGTCACCGACAACGAGACCGTCGGCTCGGCCCGCGGCGTCATCGAGGCAACCCGCTGGGTCGCCGGGCAGTACGGCAAAAAAGGCCGATTCATGGCCACCCTCCGCGACGATTCCTCGACCCTTAGCCTCGTCTGGTTCAACGCCGCCTACCTCCGCGACAAGCTCTTCGTCGGCCACCGCCTCCGCGTCCAGGGCAAGTGCAAAACCTTCAACGGCTATCCCCAGATGGCCAACCCCAAGTGGGAGCTCTTCACCGAACAAGACGCCGAGCAAACCCCCGCCCGCGCCGGCCGGCTCCGACCCGTCTACCCCACCACCGACGGCCTGCCCGCCCCCGTTCTCGAAGGGCTCATCCGAGAAGCGCTCGACCGCGTGCTGCCCAACCTCGACGACCCGCTGCCCGCAGAACTCACCGCCGACCACAACATGCCCACCCTCGCCGAGGCCTTCCGACTCGCCCACCAACCCGACGAGCCCGACGACCACCGCGCCGCCCGACGCCGGCTCGCCTACAACGAACTGCTGCTCCTCCAACTCGGCATCGCGATCAAGCGCGCCTACGTCGAGAAGAAACAGATCGCACCCGCGCTGCCCGCTAGCGACGCGATCGATCGGCACATCCGCGAACGATTCCCCTTCGACCTCACCGACGCGCAGAACAAAGTCATCGCCGAGATCGCCGACGACCTCGCCCGCCCCGAACCCATGAACCGGCTCGTGCAGGGCGACGTCGGCAGCGGCAAGACCGTCGTCGCCCTCTACGCCATGCTCCTCGCCGTCGCCGACAACAAACAGGCCGCGCTCATGGCCCCCACCGAACTCCTCGCCGAGCAACACCACCGATCCATCGGCGACATGCTCAAGGGCACCAACGTCAGGCTCCGCCTCATGACCGCAGG
>JBMYUK010000373.1:0-3182 GCA_049605275.1 Phycisphaeraceae bacterium | reverse complement strand
GTTTGGTCTTGTTGTGGTCGGAGTTGCCGACGCCGCCGATGGTGGCGCGGCACTCGACGGAGACCTGTCGCACTTCGCCGGAGGGCAGCACGAGCGTCGCCCACTTGCCCTCGCGGTTGGTCAGCCGCGCGACGGTGCCGGCCGATCGGCAGATCTGCGCACCCTTGCCCGGCTGGAGCTCGACGCAGTAGACGTTGAGCCCGGTGGGGATGAACTTAATCGGCATGCAGTTGCCGACCTTGGGCTCGCACTTCTCGCTGGAGCTGATGACCTTGTCGCCGTCGGTCAGCTGCTTGGGGGCGATGATGTATCGCTTCTCGCCGTCTTCGTACTCGAGCAGCGCGATGTTGGCCGAGCGGTTCGGGTCGTACTCGACGCCGATGACCGTCGCGACCATGTCGTCTTTCTTGCGCGACCAGTCGATGCGGCGATAGCGCTGCTTGTTGCCGCCGCCGATGTTGCGATCGGTCAGCTTACCGTGGTGGTTTCGGCCGCCGGTCTTGGTCTTCTTTTGGAGAAGGGTCTTCTCCGGCTTCTTCTTGGTGACCTCGGAGTAGAGGTTGACCGAAGCGTTTCGCCGACCGGGCGTGGTTCGTTTGTAGATGCGGACTGCCATAGCGTGGTCTCTATCTCGAGGCGATCGCTCGCCGGTGGTTTAGAACAGGTCGATCCGGTCTTCGGGGTGCAGCTGGACGATGGCCTTTTTCCAGGTCGACGTCTTGCCCGGGCCGAAGCGGGTGCGGAAGTACTGGCCCTTGCGGGTCTGGGTGTTGACCTTCTGGACGCGGACGTTGTAGATCGACTCGATCGCCTTGGCGATGTCGCCCTTGCGAGCGGCGTTGTCGACGACGAACGAGTACCGGTTCAACGGTTCGCCGGCCCGCTTGCCGCGCGGGATCGTGCCCGACGCCTCGAAGGTGGACTTCTCGGTGATGAGCGGGCGCTTGATGATGTGGGTCGGTTCGAAGCTCATGATGCGGCGACCTCCTCGGCGGCGACTTCCTTGACGGACGCGGTCACGCGCTCGATGTAGTCCTCGAACGCCTTTTTCTCAGCAACGAGGTAGCGATGGTTCAGCAGGTCGAAGGCGTTGAGCCGGTCGATCTGGGTCAGGTCGAGTGTGTCGAGGTTGGCGGCCGACTTGGCGTCCGGGCCGCGGGTGTCGCTGAACGCGACGAGGCAGGTGCGATCGATCTTCAGGGCGTCGATCAGGCTGGCGAAGGCTTTGGTCGAGGGTTTGTCGGCGATGCCGAATGACTCGACCAGCTTGATCTCGCCGTCCACCGCCTTGGCGAGCAGGGCATTGCGGTTGGCGAGCTTTCGCATCTTGGTCGGCATGTCCTGCCGCCAGGAGTGGCGAACCTTGGCTTTGGCGTGGCCGCCGCCGCGGAGGACGTTGGCCTTCTTGTCGCCTCGGCGTGCGTTGCCCGTGCCCTTTTGCTTGTAGAGCTTGCGGGTCGAGCCCTCAACCATGCCGCGCGACTTGGTGGTCTGGTTGTCGGGTCGGCGGTTGGCGTGGTAACGCACGTAAGCCTGCTTGAGGAGCGACGGACGGACTTCGCCGCCGAATTTCGCTTCGTCGAGCTGGACGGAGCCGGCCTCTTCGCCGGACGTGTTGTATACGGGGATTTCGATCATCGTGTTCTACCTACGGTGCCTGTCTGTCCGCTGAGCGGAGGCATGCGTCGTGTTCGCCGCGAGGGACAGGCCGGTGGGCCGATGAGGGTGTCCCTTCGACTCGGTTCAAGAGCCGTGTTGTCGCGACGTTGCAGTTTCGGACTTGTGCGAGCGTGTTTTCACGTTCGCGAACCGACTTACGACGCCTTGGCAATCGCTGCCTTTTGCTTGTAAAGCCGCTTGGCCTCCTTGACGTAAATCAAGCCTTTGTTCGCACCAGGGACCGGCCCCTTCACCAGAAGCAGCCCCTTGTCTTTGTCGATCCCAATCACCTGCACGCTGCGGCAGGTCACCTGTTCGCCGCCCATGCGGCCCGCCATACGGATGCCCTTCTTCGGCTTACCCGTACCGAGGTTGCTCGATCGGCCGCTGACCGCGCCGGGCGAGCGGTGCTTACGCTTCACGCCGTGGCTGGCCTCTTGACCCTTAAAGCCGTGTCGTTTCATCGGGCCCGCGAAGCCCTTGCCCTTGCTCACGCCGGTGATGTCGACGAACTTCGTGCCTTCGAACACGTCGACGGCGATCTCCTGACCGAGCTCAAACTCAGCCGATTCGCCTTCGCCCAGACGCAATTCGCGGTGGAACCGCTTGGGGCCGAGGCCCGCCTTCGCGTCGTGGCCGATCATCTGAAACGTCGAGTTGCGACCCTTGACGTCTTCGAAGGCGATCTGCACCGCGTCGTAGCCGTCGGTCTCCGTCGTCTTGATCTGGCTGACGAAGCAAGGCCCCGCCTGGATCACGGTCACCGGGATGTTCTTGCCGTCGTCGTCGTAAAGGCGGGTCATGCCCACCTTGCGACCGAGGATTACGCTTGCCATCTTGAAGTCTCCTGGAGCCGCTTTCGCTTGATCTTGAACGCGTCAGAGGATCGTGCCCCATCTTGAATGAAGGTCTATTTATTTTCCCTTGCTAGGCAAGGATTTTCACAAACACGCCGGCGGGAACAATCAACCGGTTCAGCGCCTCGATCGTGCGAGGGCTGTAGTCCTTGATGTCGATGATCCGCTTGTGGGTGCGGATCTCGAACTGCTCTCGGCTCTTCTTATTGACGTGGGGCGATCGAAGGACGGTGTAGCGCTCGATGCGCGTGGGCAGCGGCACGGGGCCGGACACACGGGCGTTGGTGCGCTTGGCGTGATCGACGATTTCCTTGGCCGAGGAGTCCAGGGCCTGGTGGTCGTACGCTTCCATCCTGATTCGAATCTTGCCTGCCGTCATTTCAAAGAGCCTCTTGCCGCGCTTCTGCGGGCCTGATGTCGGTTGCCTCAGCGGTGTCACAACGTCCGTGACCCGCCGGTGGCGAGCCGCGTAGTGTACCCGATGCAACCCCCGTGTCAACACAGGTTAGCGGCCCGGCCTAAATTTTATGGATGGCCCGGCATGCTCGCGTAAAGCGACGCTTCGAAAGCCCCCCTGAATCGCGCCGAAGCTTAAAACTCCGTCCGGCTCACCTCGTCCAGCACGTGCTCGGCCACGTAGATCGGCGCGTCCGACGCCGCGCCGAG
>JBMYUK010000372.1:0-3217 GCA_049605275.1 Phycisphaeraceae bacterium | reverse complement strand
GATGCGCCCCGGCGAGTCGCGGCTGCTCACGATCCCGCCGTACCTCGCCTACGGCGAACACAGCGTCGCCGGCGGGTTGATCCCCAAAAACGCCGTGCTCAGCTTCCGGGTCAGCCTCGTCGACATCGTCGAAGACGACGCGCCATAACGCGTTCTTCGCGACGCTGCGCACGACTCGTGCTTCGAACCCCCCTGCAATCCCGACTCGCTAAACTAGCGTCATGTTGCGTTTTCTATCCGTGCTCGCTGTGATCGCCGTGGCTACGCTCGCGATCGCGTTCCGCAGCTTCGACGAGGGGGCCGGCCCGCTGCCGGATGACCCGCAGAACCGCGGCGCCTTCGTCTTCGCGATCCCCAACGACCCCGGCTCGCTCGACCCCGGACGCACCTCCGCGTCGACCGACTTTCGCGTTGTCAAGTGCATCTACGAGCCGCTGCTCGTGAACAAGTGGGGCGGAGGCGGGCTCGAACCCGGCGTCGCCGAAGCGATGCCCGACATCTCCGACGACGGGCTCACCTACACCTTCACCCTTCGCGACGACGCGAAGTGGTCCGACGGCAAGCCCGTCACCGCGCACGACTTTCTCTACGCCTGGCGCCGCGCGATGCTCACCGAGACCGCCAGCGACTACGCCTCGCTCTACTACGTCATCGACGGCGTTATCGACTTCAATCACTGGCGGCAGGGCCTGTTAAACATCGCCAACCTCGACGATGTCTTCGACGACGAGAGCGAGCGGCAGGCCTTCTTCGCCCGCTACCCCATGCTTAAGCGGCAGTCCGAAACGCTCTCGGATGAACAGAAGTGGAAGCTGACGCAACAGGCTTTCGACCAGCGCGTCGGGATCGAGGCGGTCGACGAGCGCACGTTCCGGGTGACGCTCGCCGCGCCGACCGCGTTCTTCATCGACCTGTGCGCGTTCCCGACGTTCTCGCCCCTGCCCCGGCACGTGCTTGAACCGATGGAAGGGATCGACGCCGCGGGCGTGTTCCTGCCGTTCGATTACTTCGGCGACCCGGATCGCCTGGTCACCAACGGGCCTTACGTCCTCAGCCAGTGGCGTCGCAAAGTGCGGATGGTCTTCGATCAGAATCCGCACTATTGGAATAAGGACGCGATGGGCAACCTGCGCATCGTGCAGGAGACGATCCCTGATACGAACCTGCAGATCCTCCGGTACGAAGAGGGGCTGATCGATTGGATCCCCGACGTCGGCGAGATCAAGCGTAAGCTGTTGGATGAGGGCTACGACGACGTGCACAGCGTGCCGACGGCGGGGACGTATTACTATCAGTTTAATTGCCGGCCGACGCTGCCCAACGGCGTCGAGAACCCGATGGCCGACCCGCGCGTCCGCCGCGCGATGGCGATGTGTATCAACCGCGAGGAGATCGTCGAGTTCGTGACCCAGGGCGGCGAGCCGGCGACGACGCTGCTCGTCCCCGACGCGGACATCCCCGGGTACACCGGCCCGATCGATCGCGTGCCCGGCTACGACCCCCAGGCCGCCAAGGCCCTCCTCGCCGAGGCCGGCTATCCGAACGGCGAAGGCTTTCCGCCCTTCAACATCCTCATCAACAACGACGGCGGGTCGGGGCACGCGAACATCGCACTCGCGATCAAGAAGAACTGGGAAGACATGCTCGGGCTCAAGGTCGGGCTCGAGCAGATCGAGTTCAAGGTGCTGCTGGAGCGGAGCAAGAAGGGCAACTTCGACACGAGGCGGGCCGGCTGGTTCGGCGACTACATCGACCCGACGACCTGGCTGGACATGCACCGCACGCAGGACTCGAACAACGACGGCAAGTACCTCAACCCCGCGTACGATGCGCTGCTCGCCGAGGCCGCGCTCGAACTGGATCGCGCCAAGCGGTTCGAACTCCTCGCCGACGCCGAGGCGATGCTGCTGCAGGACGCGCCCGTCACGCCCATCTACTACTACGTCAACACGATGGTCTACGACAAAGACAAGATCGACCTCAGACCCAACGCCTGGAACAACTTCCGCCTCGAACTGATCCCGATCCAGCGCGACACCAACTAGCTCAAACACCCAACACCCAACACCCAACACCCAACACCCAACACCCAACACCCAACACCCGCCCGAATGCTCCGACTTATTCTTTCACGCCTGTTGCAGCTGCCCGTGATTCTCTTCGTGATCCTCGTGGTCACGTTCACCATGGCGTGGGTCATGCCCGGCGACCCGTTCACCGCGGACGCGGCCAAGCAGCCGCCCGTCGCCGTCCAACGCGCCATGGAAGCGCGCTACAACATGGACAAGGGCCCGCTCGTGTTCTTCGGCGGCTACCTCGAAGGCATCTTCACCCGGCTCGACTTCGGCGAGTCCACCGCCAGCCCGGGACGAAAAGTCAGCGGCATCATCGCCGACGGTCTACCCGTCTCCGCGGCGCTCGGGCTCACCGCCATCGCCTTCGGGCTCGTGCTCGGCACCGCGGCCGGCGTCCTGGGCGCGCTCAAGCCCAAGTCCGCGCTCGACGCCGGCTCGCTCGCCATCTCCCTCATCGGCATCTCCCTGCCCAGCTTCGTCACCGGCGCGATCCTCCTCGCCCTGGGCGCAAGCCTCACCCGGCGCTACCTCCCCGGCATGGAGTGGACCCACCTGCCCCTCGGCGGATGGGAAGGGCCCTCCAGCGTCATCCTCCCCGCCATCACGCTCGGCCTCGCGCCCGCCGCCTACGTCGCCCGGCTCATTCGCCTCGGCCTGGCCGACATCATGTCCTCCGACTACGTCCGAACCGCGCGCGCCAAGGGACTCAGCAATCAGCAAGCCCTCTTCAAGCACGCGCTCAAGGTCGCCTGCCTCCCCGTCCTCTCCTTCCTCGGGCCCGCCGCCGCCTCCGTGATGACCGGTTCCTTCGTCGTCGAAACCATTTTCAACATCCCCGGCCTCGGCTTCGAGTTCGTCAAGTCCGTTCAGAACAAAGACCAGATGGTCATCCTCGGCGTCGTCCTCGTCTTCGCCACCATGCTCATCCTCTTCAACCTCCTGGTCGACCTCGCCTACGCCTGGGTCGATCCCCGCATCGAGTTGGATTGATGGGCGCACCGGTGGTTCGTTTTTGAATCCACCGATGCACACGGATGGACACAGATCAAGGCCATTAGCCGGTTTTATAGTCCAGCTACCGAAACGATTCGATTGGATCGTCATCGGAAAGCAGCCGCGATGCTGCGCCTCGCAGGAAAGTC
>JBMYUK010000371.1:0-3223 GCA_049605275.1 Phycisphaeraceae bacterium | reverse complement strand
AGCCACTCTACAACGCATAGCAAGGAAAGAAGAAATCCTTGCAATCAAACTGCTTCACTTCAATCCTGTAAATCCTGCTGATCCTGAAATCCTGTCAAAACCGAATCATGAAATACTCTTGGCGCTCGCTCAGGCTTCGTCCACCGATGCGAGCTGTTCAAGCCTGTCGCCCGCAGCCAGTCCTTGTCCGCGGGCGAAGTCTGCTGCCGACATCGACTTGCCGCCGGGGGCCTGGAGTTCGAGGAGTTTGACCGCGCCGTCGGCGCATGCGACGCGGAGTTGGTCGTCGAGGGTGCCGAGCGTGGGCGAGGGCGTAGTCGGCTCGTCGGCGACGCGTCTGAGCGTCAGAAGGCCTTTGTCCGTGCCATCCGCTTTGATCCAACGTACGCGGCAGCCTGGCCAGGGAGTTAGGCCGTGGACGCGCGCGCGGACCAACTCGGCGGGCTGGTCGAATGAGACGGTGCCGTCCGCCTTGGTGAACTTGCGGGCCTTGGTCGCTTTTGATTCGTCCTGCTCGACGGGTTCAAGTGCGTTGTCGGCCAGATGCTGAATCACCTTGCCGACCACTTCCGGCCCCATGTCGCTGAGCCGGTCGTGCAACTCCCCCGCCGTTTCGTTGGGGTCGATCGGTGTTTCGTTGGTTGCGTACACGACGCCCGCGTCCATGCGTTGCGCTAGCGCGATCACGCTGTTGCCCGTGACCGGCTCGTTTTCGATCATCGCCCAGTTGATCGGGGCCGCGCCGCGATACTTCGGCAGCAGCGACGCGTGCAGGTTGATCGCCAGCTTACCCATCGCATCAATCAGTTGCGGCCCAAGCTTCTGCCCGAACGCGATCACCACCGACGCATCGGCGTTGTAACTTTTAATCTGCTCAACAAACTCGGGGGTGTTGACATTCTCGACGCGCGGCACGGCATAGCCCTGCTCCATCGCCCACTGCGCAATCGGCGTCGGCGTCAGCATCCGCTTGCGGCCCGCGGGCTTGTCGGGCTGTGAGATGACTTCGACCACCTCGTGCTGCTTGCACAGCGATTGAAGCGTCGGCAGGCCAAACGCGCCGGAGCCGAAGAAAAGAAGACGCATCACTTTGCCTCTTCGAGTTCTTTGATCGCTTTGCGGTTGGCCATGCGGTCCATGGGCGACATCTTGTCGATGATGAGCACGCCATCGAGGTGGTCGTATTCGTGCTGCCAGATGCGGGCGAGCAGGCCGTCGGCGGTTTCTTCGAATGGGTCGCCGTCGAGGTTGCGGGCGCGGATCGTGATGCCCTCGGGCCGGTGAACCTCGACAGTGATGTTGGGCAGGGAGAGGCAGCCTTCGTCGCGTGCGGCTTTGCCGGGCTGGGGGTCGATCAGCTCGGGGTTGATGTAGACGCGGTCGTCTTCGGGCTCGCCGGTCGGGTTGGCGACGAACAGGCGAAGGGGCAAGCCGACTTGCGGCGCGGCGAGCCCGACGCCGGGCGCGGCGTGCATGAGTTCGAGCATGCGGCTGGCGATCGTGCGGATCTCGTCGTCGATGACCGCGATCGGCTCGGCCCGGATTCGCAGGACGGGGTCGGGATAGCTCACAATCGCGAGTTGGTCGGGGTCGATCGCCATTAGTGGATCGTACGCGGGCGGCTCGGAGGTCGCAAGGGTGCCCTCGGCCGTTAAATCCTTGTCAGGGCGACACTTGACCGGATCGCTGGAAATCCACTCGCGGATCTCCGAAAATCCGCGTTCGAGCTGCTGAAAGGCGATTCTGACGCGGCCGCAGCGCTTCCCCATTCGCGTTAAATTGCCCTAATGTGTTTTCTATGCTGGACTTGCCGCTTGACGCAGTTGGCTCCCAGTGTCATACTCCATTTGATGGATAGGCCTGCACCTGTCTCAAACCGATCGACTTAAGTTTGCCCCCAAGTATGTCTGATCGACGCGTCTCAATTCCCTTCACCCCGCCTTCGGGTCCCAATCATCATGTCGACTGTCACGAAAAAAGAATTGATCGATAACATCGCCGTCGCCACCGGCGAGAAGCGCATCGTGGTCAAGAAAGTCGTCCAGAGCTTTCTCGATTCGATCGTCGTCGAACTCGGTAAGGGCAACCGGCTGGAGTTTCGCGACTTCGGCGTCTTCGAGATCAAGCAGCGCCGCGCCCGCATGGCTCAGAACCCGCGCACGCTCCAGCCCGTCGAGGTACCGCCCAAACGCACCGTCAAGTTCAAGGTCGGCCGCCTGATGAAGCAGACGCTTAGCGAACCCAGCCCCGACACGGACAACCCCGCGGACCTCGAGCCCGACACCCCCACCTCCGACTAGGCGATCCGACTAGACCGACGCCATTCACTCGGTCGATCCGTGTAGACTGCCACGTGCCACCGCAACCCGACGACAACGCCCAGGCCGCATCGACGACTCACTCGGCGTCGCGGCTGTCGGATGCGTGTCGCGCCGAACTCGATCGGCTCGCCGAGGCGGATCGCCTTCGACAGCTGCGCGCCGCCGAGCCCGATGGACGACACGTCGTCGTCGTCGGCGAACGCCTGCTGAACCTGGCAAGCAACGACTACCTCGGCCTCGCGCAACACCCGGCGCTGATCCGCGCCGGCGTCGAGGCGATGCAACGCTACGGCGTCGGTTCGGGCGCCTCGCGTTTGGTCTCGGGCACCCAGCCGCTGCACGAGCAAATCGAGCAGCGCTTCGCCGCGTTCAAGCACGCCGAGGCCGCGCTGCTCCTGCCCACCGGCTACACCGCCAACCTCGCGGCACTCACGACGCTGGCTGGCCCTAGCGATCTCATCGTGATCGACAAACTCGTGCACGCGAGCCTCATCGACGCGGCTCGCGCCAGTAACGCAGCGCTGCGCACCTTCCCGCACCGCCGACTCGATCGCGCCGCCCAACTGCTCGAGCGACACCCCACCGGCAGACGCTTCATCGTCACCGACAGCGTCTTCTCGATGGACGGCGACTGCGCCGACCTCCCCGCCCTCTGCGACCTCGCCGACCGCTACCACGCCTCGCTCATCGTGGACGAAGCGCACGGCACCGGTGTCCTTGGCGACGATGGCAGCGGACTCGCCCACGCGCAAGGCGTCGCCCAGCGGCTCTACACCTGCGGCACCGGCGGCCTCGCGATCTCTACCGCCAGCAAAGCCCTCGGCAGCCTCGGCGGGATCATCACCGGCGACCGCACCGTGATCGACGTCATCGTCAACAAGGCCCGGCCGTTTATCTATTCG
>JBMYUK010000370.1:0-3227 GCA_049605275.1 Phycisphaeraceae bacterium | reverse complement strand
AGGAGCGCTACTACGTTCTCGAAGAGCTCTACCCGACCTACGGCCCGACGCCGCAGCACGGCAACCTCGTCTCCCGCGACGTCGCGACCCGCGGCATCTTCTTCGCCGTCCAACAGGGCTTCGGCGTCGGCGGCGGGCGCATGGCCTATCTCGACATCACGCACCTGCCTCAGGCGACTAAGGACAAACTCGCCGCCATCCTCGAGATCTACGAAAAGTTCACCGGCGACGACCCGCGCGAAATCCCGATGAAGATCTTCCCCGCCGTGCACTACTCGATGGGCGGGCTCTACACCGTCTACGAAACCCAGCAGGACCCCAAGCCTAAGTTCCTCTGCGACATCGTCCCCGACGACGCCGGCCAACTGAAAGACCCCAGCAAGCCCGCCCACCCCGGCATGGTCAACGGCTCGCACTACAACATGATGACCAACGTCAAGGGCCTCTACGCCTTCGGCGAAGTCAACTATCAGTATCACGGCGCAACCCGCCTCGGCGCTAACGCGCTCCTGTCGTGCATCTTCGACGGCATCTTCTGCGGCCTCGGTGTCGCCAAGTTCGCGCAGACCCAGGCGAAAGAAGACCCCATCAGCGAGATCAGCGAAGAGGTCTTCGCCAAGTATGTCGAACAGGAAGAAGCCAAGGCCGAGAAGTTCATCGCCACCGCGGCGACCGAAGACGCGGGCGCGAACCCTTACGACATCCACCGCCGGCTCGGCGAGATCATGACCGACGAGATGACGGTCGTCCGCACCCAGGAAGGCATGAACAAAGCCCTCGGCATCGTCCGCGATCTCATCAAGGAATACGAAGGCGTCAAACTCGGCGACAACGGCGCGTGGACCAACCAGAACCTCAGCTTCACTCGGGCGCTCGGCGACATGCTGATCTACGCCGAGGCGATGCTCGAAGCGGGCATCGCGCGTAAGGAATCCCGCGGATGCCACTACTGCTCCGACCAGGACGGCCGCAACGACGAGCAGTACCAGAAGTCGGCCGTGTGCCAGTACGACGCCGCGACCAAGTCGCACAAGGTCGTCTGGGAAGACGTGCCGATCCCGCTGGTCGAGCCCCGCATCCGCGACTACGGCGGCAAGACCAAGAAGAAACCGGCTGCAAAAAAAAAGCTGACCAACCGGCCTGAACTCGCCACCGCCGCCGACCCCGGCCAAGATCGCAACAACAACGAACCTAAGTAACACCGCTTGACGCGTCGCTTGGCAGAAATACGACAGGCAAGCGGGCTCGGCCCCTAACACCCAGCACCCAACACCCAACGCCCATCAATGATCGCACCCAACAAACCATCCAAGTTCCGCGTCCGCATCGAGCGTCAGGACGGCCCCGACCAGCCGGCCTACTGGCAGGAGTTCGAGGTGCCCACCACCGCGAACCAGAACATTATCACCGTCCTCCAGCAGATCGCCAGCAACCCCGTCACCCTCGACGGCACGAAGGTACGCCCGGTCGTCTGGGACTGCGGCTGTCTCGAAGAGGTCTGCGGCTCATGCACCATGGTCATCAACGGCAAAGTGCGTCAGTCGTGCTCCTGTCTCGTCGATGAGTTCTTCGAAGGCTCGTCCAATGACCAGGTCATCACGATCCAGCCGATGAGTAAGTTCCCGGTGATGCGTGACCTCTTTGTCGATCGCCAGCGGATGTTCGACAACCTTGCCAAGCTCAAAGCCTGGGTCCCGATCGACGGCACGCACGCACTCGGCCCGGGTCCGAAAGAATCTCCGCAGGAACAGGAAGAGCGCTACGCCCTGTCGCGCTGCATGACCTGCGGCTGCTGCCTCGAAGCCTGCCCGCAGTTCACCAAAGACAACGACTTCGTCGGCGCTCAAGCGATCGCGCAGGCGCTCTACTTCAACGAGCACCCCACCGGCGCAAAGCTCAAGGGCGAGCGACTCGACGTGCTCATGGGGCCCGGCGGCGTGAGCGACTGCGGCAACGCGCAGAACTGCGTCAAGGTCTGCCCGAAGGAGATCCCCCTGACCGAGGCGATCGCTAAGGTCGGCCGACAACTCACCATCCATTCGGTCAAGCGCTTCTTCGCCGGGAAGAAGTAGATATTTCGTCCGCAGGGTGTTGCACTCGGCCTGTCAACACGCTTAATCATCGCAGAACGAACCGCCCGCACCCCGCGGGCGTTTTTTACGATGACGCCGCATCGGATTGTGCGGCGATCCGTATCGCCTATCCGATAATTCGCGATAGGCCTGAGCGTCGTTCCACACGGAGTCCGTTCATATGGTTTGTCCCGTCAAGATCGATTCGGTCCGTCCGCTTGTCCGCTACGTCGATGACCACCAGGCGGTGATCGACACCCACCTCGTCACCCACGCCGCGCTGCCGATCGACCGGGCCCACCGTACCGCGGATGCGCCGATCGCGTACGTCATGGCCGAGATCGACGGGGCCGACGGTTTCCACGACGAGGGCTGCGGCCGGCTGCTGCTCAAGTCCAACGGCTCGCAGATGGAAGGCGGCTTTCGCTTCGGCATCGACGAGCCGCGGCGGTGGTGGCCCGCGGGCCTAGGCGACCAGCCGCTGTACGAACTGACCGTCCGCCTGATCGTCGGCGACGAGGTGACCGACGAGACCAAACTCTCCATTGGCCTCGCCTCGGTCCGCCGCGGTCGCGTCCTTGGTGAGTCGCTGCCGCCCTCGCTGCTGGTCAACGGCCGCATCTGCGAGGTCGTCGAAGTCCTCACCGTCGATCGCACCGACGAGGACCAACTGCTCCCGGCCAACGGCGAGTCGCTGCTGCTCGTGCGCGATCATTACGGCGCGGACCTGCTCTATCAGGCGGCGGACATGGCCGGGATTCTCGCGGTCCAGGCCGTGCCGATCGATCCCGAAGGCGACCCCACCGCGCAGGTCCGCGAGCAGGTCGATCGCCTCACCGCCCACCCTTCGCTGGCCGGTTATTACACCGGTCACCTCGGCAAGATCAAGGACAAGGTCGACGCCTGCCTCCGCAAACTCGATCCGACGCGGACGGTCTTCGATCACCTGCCGCTGCCCGGGCTGGCTTGAGCCTGCACTTTCCGTAATCGCGAGCGGTTTGGGGCGTGAATCTGCTATCTTTTCGTGCGCACCGCGCGGCCGCCGCGTCTTTGCAGTGGTCCGTATGACTCGTCAACGAGAAAAAGGAACTGATATGAAAACCTCGCGCTTGACCCCCGCTGTCGCACTTGCCGTGGCCGTCATCGGCGCCGCCG
>JBMYUK010000369.1:0-3249 GCA_049605275.1 Phycisphaeraceae bacterium | reverse complement strand
ATTGTGCGGGCCGCGGCAAGGTGAAGACCACCATGACGATGAGCGTGGAGATCCAACGCGCGCTCAACAGCATCATCACCAAGCACCGCGACGAGATCGGCGACATCCAAGGCGTCGATCAGATTGCCTTCGAGGCCGAGCGCGGCCCCGGGGGATACCGACAGGACATCAGCGTCGATCTGAGCCACAACAACATCGACATCCTCGAAAAGGCGAGCAAAGCCTTCGTCGAACAGGCCGAGTCGTTTACCAACACCCGCGACGTCAACGACAACTACAACAAGGGTAAAGCCCAGTTCGACATCAAGCTGCTACCCGAAGGCCGGGCGATCGGCCTGACCGAGGCGGAGGTCGGCGGACAGATCCGCGGCGCGTACTTCGGGGCGCTGTCGTTGCGCCTGATGCGCGGGACCAACGAGGTCGAGGTCCGCGTGAAGCTGCCCAAGGCCGAACGCGAAGACCTCTACAACCTCGAAGACCTTGTGATCCGAACGCCCGCCGGCGTAGAGGTACCGCTGATGGACGTCGTCGAACTGCGTCAGACCGAGGCCTTCACCAGCATCAACCGCCGCGACGGTCGACGGATCGTCAACGTGTCCATGGACGTCGAGCCCTCACGCGACACCGGCAAAGTGATCGCGACGATCAAGGCGCAACTGCTACCCGAACTCCGCGCCGCGTACCCGGGTCTGACCTGGTCGTTCGAGGGCAGCGATGCGGAGATGCGCGAGGCGACGACGACGCTCTGGGGCGGGTTTGGGTTGGCTATGTTCGTCGTCTATGCCCTGCTCGCGGTGGCGTTCGGCAGCTACCTCCAACCGTTCATCGTGCTCGCGGCGATCCCGTTCGGACTCATCGGCGCCATCGCTGGCCACATGCTGCTCGGCTACGACCTGTCGCTCATCAGCCTGATGGGCATGATCGCGCTCTCGGGTGTCGTCGTGAACGACGCGCTTATCATGATCGACTACGCCAACCGACACCGCGGCGAACAATCGGCCTTCGACACGATCCTCCAGGCCGGCGTCCGACGCTTCCGCCCCATCTTCCTCACCACCATCACCACCTTCGGCGGGCTCATGCCCATCATCCTCGAACGCTCGCTGCAGGCCCAGTACATCATCCCCATGGCCATCTCGCTGAGCTTCGGCATCCTCTTCGTCACCGCGGTCATCCTGATCGTCGTGCCCTGCCTATACCTGATGCTCGAGGACGCCACCGCCCTGGTGACCCGCCAACCCCCAAAAGAACGAAGCTAAACCGACGCGGCACCGACCGCCAGCCACGCGATCCGTCGCGACTGGACACAACAACCCGCACGACTCACCAGACAACACGCCGAGCCCAATCGACAAGCACCAAACACAACAGTCAGACTCGGGACGCGCACGACAAGCCGCAAACCATACACCTAAAAACACAACCAACCGCCCGACTGCCGTTAACTTTGGCGGCCGGGCGGTTGGTTGTTTTATAAAGCTTCCCCACTCGTACCCGCGACAAACCGCTTAACAGTGGAGCCAGGTGCCTGGTACTTCAAGCACTTACGACAGTCGAGGACCATCCTGACCCTGCCCTGGAAGGGCATAAAATCAGTCCCCAAGCCAGCCCCGAAGCCCAAAGTGTTAAGGGGCGATCCGAAGGCCCGTGTCCGCAGTTGCAGGCGATGCTCGACGCCGGTGAGGTGAAGAACAAGGCGAAACTGGCCCGGCGTCTAGGGCTGAGCTGGGCGAGGATCACCCAGATCCTCAACAAAGCATATAAAGATTGATGGCCAGCCAATCATACCGACCCCCTTGCCTTCGTAAGCGTGAGCAAGATGTCGGAGAACCATGCACAATTCAATCCCAGTGCCTCGTCCATTTCGGCGTCCCGCCCAAGCATGTCCAACCGGCCAGAATGGATGCCAAGCAGGCGCCAAGGAAAAGATGAATGTCGCGCCGTGTTATCCCGACACACCACGGGGGCACCGCTCGATCCACGATGCGTTCGGGCATCCGTAAGAAAATAGCCATTCCCTTGAAATCGCAACGCGAAAGAAGAGGCAACGATTGCGCTGCGAGCAACAGGAAGATTATGCAACGTATCATGAAATCCAAGTGGAAACCCAACGATGAGCAAGGGCGTGCCGATTTCCACCGTGGTTTCCTGTCCTATTAGGTCCTTTGGGCCGAACGCTTCGAAGATGGCGTCGCCAGGCAAGCGATCGCGATCGATCTGTATCACCGCAACATCGATGTCCCCTGTTTGGTCCGATCCCGAAACCCATTGAGATCTGCCGTTTAGGTACAACGGCATGGAGTAATCGATCGTACGCGTTGAATTAGATCTGTCGGTGTGGAATTTAATGACCACTCGGTCCGGAGCGTGCTTCGAATCCTTGTCAAAGAATACGTGTCGGCTAGTAACCAAAAACAATTTTTCATTACGGCGGAAGAAAAACCCCGTGGCATTCGTTAAATAATTGTCACCTAAGTAGGTCGCTACTTGTGTGGCGCAAAATAAGATGGATTCTGCTTCCATTGGATGATGCAGCCTTTCATAGCTGGTGGATTCAGATTCGAAGCGCAACGCCGGGGTGAACAAACAGGCATCGCGTGCTGGCCGGGAGATTGTGTTGTTCCACGACTTCACCGCCGAAGCGCCAGCTTACAAAGAACCAACTAAGGACTCGGCCCCGCCCATTCAAACCGTAGCTCGAGGCCGAGGTGATCGAAAATAGGGCGGAATGGGGCTGTTATCCAAGGCTATCTAGGGCATAGATCAGATAGATCCTGCAGTTCATCTAGCAAGACAACATAAGGCAGATATCTTTTCCCACTCATCTATGTCCGGCCTTTCACTTGACCAATCTCCGGCCCGACATTGTCTCCTGGCTGGGCACCTTAATTCGGCTGGCCAGGCCAATCTTGGACATCCCCAGGATCAGCAGGTAGCTCAGGTCGATCTGCCACCAGGCCAGGCCGTGACGTGCTGAAGTCGGGAAGGCGTGGTGGTTGTTGTGCCAGCCCTCGCCGAGCGCGAGGATGCCGAACACGGGGTTGTTCCGGCTTTCGTCGTTGCTCTTGTAGGGCTTGGTTCCCCAAAGGTGACAGACCGAGTTGATACTCCACGTCGCGTGGTGGACGAGCAGGACACGGACGAGCCCGCCCCACAGGAAACCCAGCAGCACGCCCATCCAAGTCATTGTCAGCAGTCCGCCGAGCGCCGCGGGGAGGATAAAGCCGATGAGCACCCAGGCGGGGAACA
>JBMYUK010000368.1:0-3252 GCA_049605275.1 Phycisphaeraceae bacterium | reverse complement strand
CAAGGATTTCGAGCGCGTTCGTCGGTACGCCCACGACCCGACTCACCCGCCCCGGCCCGTGGCCGCTGCGCCCGGCGCGCTGCAGCAGCCGTGCGACGCCCTTGGGTGAAGCGACCTGAATCACTTGCTCCACCGGCGAAAAGTCGACGCCGAGGTCAAGGCTCGACGTGCACACGCAGCAGCGCAGTTGCCCGACGCGGAGCATTTGTTCGACCGCGTCGCGCGACTTCTTGTCGATCGATCCGTGGTGCAGCGCGACCTCGCCGATCCAGTCCGGCCGCTTCGTGCAGATCTCGTTGAACCAGATTTCTGCCTGCGACCTCGTGTTGGTGAATAGCAGCGTGCTCCGCGAGGATTCGAGCACGTCGAGGACCTTTGGCAAGAGCGTCAGTCCGAGGTGGCCGGACCACGGGAACCGCTGGACGTCGTCGGGCAAAAGCGTGGTGATCTCGATTTGCTTGTCGTCCGGGCCGTGGATGATGGTGGGCGGATTGACTTCGCCGTTGGGTGGTTGGCCCATGAGGGTGTGTGCCGCCTGGTCGAGGTTGCCGAGGGTTGCGGAGAGACCCCAGACGGAGAGCGGTCGTTTGTCTTCGTTGGCCCATCGTCGGAGTCGGGCGAGGCCGAGTTCTGTCTGCGTGCCGCGCTTGGTGGACATGAGTTCGTGCCATTCGTCGACGATGACGGTCTGCAGGCCGCGGAACTTGTCGCGTGCGTCGGCGTAGGAGAGCAGGAGCGAGAGGCTTTCGGGCGTGGTGACGAGCGCGGTGGGCAGTCGCTTGCGTTGGCGGGCTTTGACGGAGGCGGAGACGTCGCCGGTGCGTCGCTCGACGGTCCAGGGCAGGCCGAGCGCCTCGACGGGTCGGCTCAGACTCTGCTGTGTGTCGGTGGCCAGTGCGCGGAGCGGTGTGATCCAGAGGACGCGGATGGACTGGGTTTTCGTGGTTGTCCACGCGTCGGGGTCGGGGTGTTCGTCGCACCATCGCGCGAGGGCGGGGAGCCAGGCGGCGTAGGTTTTGCCCATGCCGGTCGGTGCGTGGAGCAGGCCTGAGCCGCCTGCGCGTTGCGCCGCCCAGAGCTCGCGCTGAAACGCGAAGGGCTCGCCGACGTGTTCGTTAAACCATGCCTCGGCCGGGTTCATCGTCTAAGCGTATCGCTCGGATCGCGTTGCCGCCTGCCAGCGCGACTCGGCGTCGGCCAGCGAGCGATCGAGGTCGACGATCGGCCGGGGTTGTCCGCCGCGTTCGCCGAGCCAGTGTCGGACGTATCGTTTGTCGGGGTCGTAGCGTCTAGCCTGGCTCGCGATGTTGAAGCCGCGAAACCCGCGCGGGTCCGCACCGACGCCGGCGTTGTAGGCCCAGTTGCCCCAGTTCGCCGCCGGGCAGTAATCGATCAGCCGCGACTCGAACCACCGCGCGCCCCAACGCCAATCGATCCCCAGGTTCTTCGCGAGAAAGCTCGCCACGTTCTGTCGCCCGCGGTTACTCATAAACCCCGTGCGATCGAGTTCGAGCATGTTCGCGTCGACGAAGTCGATGCCCGTCTTCGCCGCGTGCCAAGCCTCGAATCGGTCGCGGTCGTTCGACCAGTTCAGCGCGATGTCTTGCGGGCCGGCGGCTTGGAAGAGCGTCTTGCCGTGCTTGAGTAGATAGAGCCGAAAGTAATCGCGCCACATCAATTCGAACCGAAGCCAATACGTCGAATCATTGCTGACGCGCTCGGCCTCGTAGGCAAGCGTCCGCTCGGCGACGCGTCGCGACGACACGCAACCCAGCGCGAGCCAGGGCGAGAGCTTGGACGAGTACGACTCGCCGAGCAGCCCGTTGCGCGTCTCTTTGTAGTCGTGGAGGCGGTCGTCTTCGAAGGCCCACGCGTGCAGGCGATCGAGCGCCGCGCGCTCGCCGCCGGGGAACGTCAGCGCGGCCCGCTCGTCGCGCACCGGCTCGTCGCGGCCGAGGTCCGCGAGCGTCGGCACGTCCCCCGGTTCGAACGCGACATCGATCGGGGCGATGCGTTTGGGAGCTTGTTGCGGCGCAGGGATGTCGAGTCGTTTCTCGCAGCGCCGCCGCCACTTGCTGAACACCTCGGGCAACTCCCGGGCGTGAACGATCGGATCATCGATCGCAAAGAGCGTCTCGGGCGGCAGGTCATCGACGCGCGTGCCCGGCGATGACGACTGCACCGCCTTGATCAGCCGCTTCTCGATCGATCGCTCCTCCGTTCCGGGCTCGCGCGCAAGACGCAGGCAGTCGATCTGCAGCTCACCGACGAGTTCGGGCAGCACCGCCTCCGGCTCGCCGACACGCACGATTAAGTCGGTGCCGCGTTTGCGAAGCGACGCGCGCAGGTCGGCGACGGAGTCGAGCACGAAGCGCAGCCGATGACCGCCGCAACGCGGAAAGCCGAGCGGGTCATCCGCCAGCAACTCGCGCGGATCGAGCACCCACACCTCGACGGTCGGACCCGTTGAGACTGCGAAAAGCGGTTGATCGTCGACGCGCAGATTGCGTCGAAACCACAGCAGCGTCCTCGTTGTCGATGGTTCAGGCATTGTTTTTAGACTCGCATGACAAGCTGCTTGAATGTCGGCCGTCTTTAATGTTGGTTGGACTCGTCCGTCTTAGAACCGAAACGCTTTAATCACTGTAGGCGGCTGTTGCTTGTCGGGCGATGACGCTCGAACGCCTCGATGTACACGTTCAACCGAAAATTAGCGCAGACGCACGTCGAACGGCACGCGCGTTAGCACGCAGAATTGCTTTGTTTTCTCATGTTTTTCGCATGCTCCGGTTTGCGGCGCGTGTTGTTTTGTTGCCAATCGAGCATTGCGCGTTGACTTACGCAGATGCCGCGCTATCGTCTCTTGCTCGAGGGGTACTTGGGCGCACCGCACGGCCTGCGGATTAGTTCCAGCACACACTCGAATACTAAAGACGACCATGATTACGAAAGCCTCTACAAGCTCCGAAGCTATCTTTGCGCCCATTGACGATCTGCTTGCGTTGTCTCTACCGCGATCAGGCTCAACCGATGCCGCAATCCAAACATTCGTTGGATCGCACGAATTGCTTGCATTCTTACGCGAGATGACAGACGTGCCGGTCTACAGTGGTCGTTTGGCGGACGCGTTTAAGGAGCGCGATGCGCTTTCGGGTCTCAGTTCTTGTCGGCAGTTGCGTTCTGCGTTGGGCATGAAACTCGGCGTCTTTCTGCAGCACGTCTCGACGCTGGCCGCGGCCTTGGATGCCGCCG
>JBMYUK010000367.1:0-3268 GCA_049605275.1 Phycisphaeraceae bacterium | reverse complement strand
ATCACTTCCGGGGGTGGTCGCCGCACGTCGCGGTCGTCACGAACATCAGTCCGAACCATCTCGACTGGCACGGATCGATGGAGGCGTACGCGGAGGCGAAGCGGGTGATTCTGGATTACCAGAAGCCGGAGGATCGCGCGGTGATCGGGCCCGAATCGGGGCTCGCGCGGCCGATGAATCCGCGTGTCGAAACGGCTCGATTGGCTGAGGACTGCGATCGAAGTCCTGTGCGGCTTGCGCTGCCGGGCCGGCACAATCGATTAAACGCGATGCTCGCGTTTTCGGCCTGCGCCGCGGCTCGTGCGCCGTGGGTCTCTCGCGAAGCCGCGTTCGATGCGTTGGCCGACTTCCCCGGGCTGCCGCACCGCTTGCAGTTTGTGAAGGCGTATGACGGGGTGCGGTACTTCAACGACAGCAAGTGCACGACGCCCGAGGCGGCGATGCTCGCGATCGAGGCGTTTTTGGACGGCGAGGGCCTCGAAAAAGGGGTCGGGAGTCGTTTCTCTGAACACGAGGCTGGGCTGGATGAGTCTTTTCCCAAAAACGACTCCCGACCCCTTTTTCAAGAAGGTAAGTTTCCGGGCATCCATCTCGTCCTCGGCGGCAAGGACAAAGGCAGCGATATGACAGCGCTCGTTAGTTTGGCCGCGTCCAGGTGCAAGGCGGTTTATACGATCGGGGCGCTGGGGGACACGATCGCGAGGTTGGTGGACGCGGCCGGTGAAGCGGCCTCCGCCGGGGCGGAGCGGCCCGGGTCTTGCGGCGGGGTGAGTTGGCCCGCGGCGACGGCGGAGGTCGTGCGCTGCGGCGAACTCGAACGCGCGATGGATGAGATTGCGGCGCGCGTCAAGCCCGGCGACGTCGTGCTGCTGTCGCCGGCGTGCGCATCTTGGGATCAGTTTGAGAACTACGAAGCGCGGGGCGATCGGTTTATCGCGCTGGTCGAGTCGCACGTCGCGTCGAGCGCAACGAAGAATCCCACGGATTGAATCCGTGGGCTTCGGGGCGTTTGGGGTGGTCAGAGTCTTCAGGCTTGACGCAGTTTTTCGATGCGCTTGGCGGTGGCGGGGTGGGTGGAGAAGAGATTGGACAGGCCGCCGGCGCTGAAGGGCTGGACGATGAACATGTGGTTCTGGGTCGGGGCTGACTCGAGGGGGATGCCCTTGCTGTAGGCTTCGAGTTTCTGGAGGGCGCTGATGAGGCCGTTGGGCGATCCGGCGATTTCGGCTCCGTCGGCGTCTGCGACGAATTCCCGGCTGCGGCTGATCGCCATCTGAATGAGTGCGGCGGCGATCGGGGCGAGCAGCAGGATGGCGATCTGGATGCCGGGGTGGATGTCGCGGTTTCGGCCGCCGAACATGAACATATAGGTGAGGAAGTTGATCGCTCCGGCGATGGTCGCGGCGATGGTGCTGGTGAGCGTGTCGCGGTTTTTGACGTGGGCCAGTTCGTGGGCCATGACGCCTTTGAGTTCGTCGTAGGTCAGCAGTTCGAACGCGCCTTGGGTGACGGCGACGGCGGCTTTCTTCGGACTGCGGCCGGTCGCAAACGCGTTGGGGGATTGCTGGGGGCAGACATAGATGCGCGGCCGAGGGAGGTTGGCGCCGTCGGCGAGTTGGTTGACCATGTGGACGAGTTCGGCGTACTCGGTTTTGTCATCGACGAGCTTGCCGCGCATGGCGGCGATGGCGATCTTGTCGCTGAAGAAGAAGGCGACGAAGTTCATCGCGAGTCCGAGGACGAAGGCGATGATCAGGCCCTGCTGCCCGCCGATCGCGAGTCCAGCGGCGAGCACGACGCCGAACAAGAGGGCGAGCAGGACGGCGGTTTTCACGTTGTTGACGAATCGGATCATGGTTGGACTCCGCAAGGGGTGTTGCGAATGATGTTGCAAATCATATGCCTGCGGCGGCGTGATTGGCGGTTGTTGCAGGGGGATCGGCTGCCGATCGCGTGGGTGGGCGGGTGATGGCTGTCAGATCGGCACGGCCGCCATCTTGTAGGCCGCGGCGAGCATGAGCAGGACGAACGCGCCGCGGACGTACTGCACGGGCAGGGCGTGGGTGAGCCTGGCGCCGAGGCCGGCCCCGATGATCGCGGTGGGGGCGAGGACGCCGGCGAGCAGCAGGGCGGTCTGCCAGGCGGGCCCGTCGCCGAGGCGGTCGGGGTAGTGCTGATGGAGGGTTGCGAGTTTGAGCGTCGCGCCGATGCCGGCGCTGAAGACCATGACGAACGACGAGTTGGCGATGGCGTTTTTCAGGGGCAGCCGGGTGAAGGTTTGTTGCAGGGGGACGGCGAGCGCGCCGCCGCCGATGCCGAGCAGCCCCGCCGCCGAGCCCATGACAACCCCGACCGAGGCGGATCGCGTGGGCGTGATGGTCGTGTTGTCCATGTGGTTTCGCGGCCGACCGGCTCGGAGGTGCAAGAGTTTTCGGATGTTGACGAAGACGACGTAGAGTAGAAACACCGCGAGGATGCGACCGAGCCAGAGGCCGCCGGCTTGGTTTTTGAAGAGCGGAAGATTGCTGGCGAAGACGCCGAGCACGATGGCGAGGATCGCGGCGGGCAGCATCCAGCGCAGGACGTCGGGGGTGAGGGCTTGGGCCTTGCGATGTCGCCTGGCGGCGGGCAGGGCGACGGCGAGGTTGGCGGCCATGGCGGTGGCCTGGTAGAGGTGCTGGTTTTCGCCGGTGCCGAAGAGCAGCGCGAGGCCGGGGATCATGATGACGCTTCCGCCGACGCCGAGGAGCCCGCCGAGGGTGCCCGCGAGCATGCCGATCATCGCGATCAGCAGCAGGATCGAGGGCTGAAAGGGGTCGAGCATCTCTGTTTAGAATATCGAGGCGGGTGCGGCCTCGCTTTGATCGGCGAGGCGTGTAGAATCAAGCGACCGTGCGCCGTGTTGTAACCATCGGTCCGATTCGGTCGATGTAATGGTGTGTCGCGGGTGATTCAGCCTGCCCGATTGAAGCCGACGCGAGTCGCAGCGAGCCATCGATGTCACAAACGCCCGACCTGACCCCCGGTAATCTCGTCTACGTCGAGTCGCAGTACGAACGCTTTCTCGCCGACCCCGCATCGGTGGATGACACCTGGCGGCAGCTCTTCGAGGCCTGGTCTGGTGAACACAACGGCAACGGCATGGCGTCGCGCATCGGGCCGAGCTTTACCGCGCGAAGCATCTTCGACCCCGCCGGCACCTTGACGCACCACCCGACCACGACCAACGGTCAGCCGATCCACGTCATCGCCGCGCCGCAGGTCGCCG
>JBMYUK010000366.1:0-3271 GCA_049605275.1 Phycisphaeraceae bacterium | reverse complement strand
ATCCCCGGATCATACGCATCGGACGAATCCGAAAAAAACGAACTCAGCACCACGCCGCTGAGGTGAATAAGCACGATCGCCGCGAACGCGACGACGAGTTTGCCCGGCTGCATGGCGTATCGAAACGCGCTGGCGAGCCGGACGATCGGAAACGCGCTGGCCCAGTCGATCCGATCGAGCGCGATGCGGTTGTGTATCTCGGGCATCGCGACATGATAACGCGGTTTAACGCGCGGCTGCGTCGCCGTAGCGCTCGGCGATCCGACGGGTCAGCGCCTCGCGGATCATCTCGGCCGTCTGCGTGTAGACCGGCAGCGGCGCACCGAACGGATCGATGATGTCCGACTCGGGATCGAGCCGATGCGTCTTCTCCGATGCGTTTGGGCTGTGCATCAAGACCGCTTGTCGGTGACGGTCGGTCATCGTGTAGATCACATCGGCGTCTTGCACGAGGTCCGCGCTAAGCGCGTTGGATCGGTGCGACGACAGATCGATTCCCGCCGCGGCCATCGCCTCGATCGCCTGATCGCTCGCGGGGCTGCCGCCACCAGTCATCACGCCCGCCGACCGCACGCGCACCCCGGCCGACTCGAGATCATCGACCGACACGCCCTTGAATTCAGCGAGCAACTGCGACGCCAAACCCGCCGCCATCGGGCTGCGACAGGTGTTGCCGGTGCAAACGAAAAGTACGGAATACTCGATACCCATAGCAAATAGTGTAGCGCATCTCGGCGTCTGCGGCGTCTGCGGCGTCAATCGGTCTTCGGCTCAACCTGCGTCACGCACGCCCTAAGGTAGGCGTCGAGATAGCGGTCTTCGAAAAGCTGCACGCCCTTGCCGGTGAGTTCGGTGTCGGTCCCCCAGATGCCGACGCGTAGGTGCGTGAAGTCCGGATCGATCACGATCGTGACGCGCGGCTCGAGGGCCTCGGGGCCGCGCTCTTCGTCCGCCTGCTCGGGGTCGCCGGACTGGTTGGCGTTGATCGCCTGCAGCGCGTTGACGCCGGGCCCGCCGAGGCAGATCGTCGGCCGACGCTGCAGGTCCGCGTGATTCAAGTACCAGAGGTCCGTGCAAACCAGCGGCGTGAGCGGGACGTCGAGTTGATCGGCGTGCTGTTCGCGCCAGTGCTCGATCCGAGATCGTAAACCGTATGCCAGCGGCCGATCGCGCTCCTCCGCCCGCAGGTGCGATCCCACGACAATCAATACCGCGTTGCATGCTTCGACATCCGGTCCCATGAATGCATCCTAGCACGTTCGCAGGCGGGCTTATCCCGCGAGCACGAATGCGCCAGCGACAAGCGGGCCGACTGTAATAAGCTTCAACCGATTAGAACGTAGACGCGAAGCACCCAACAACAGCCGGAGACCTACGGGCTCCGGGGGTGCCGGACACGAAAGCAGTTGTCTGTTGTGACACCCGGCCTGTCCTCTTGTCCGGCGTCCTTAGGCCACCGGCTATTTCCAACTTCTGATGCGTGTTCTTAGGCGATCACCCCATTAGGACCGCGAGCATGCCCTTTTGCGCGTGCAGACGATTGTGGGCCTGCTGAAAGACGCGCGACTGCGGGCCGTCCATGACCGCGTCGGTGATCTCCACGCCGCGGTAGGCCGGCAGGCAGTGCAACGCGATCGCGTGATCCGGTGCCTCGGCCATGAGCTTTTCGTTGACCTGAAAGTCTTTGAAGACCTTGAGCCGCTCGGCCTTTTCCTGCTCCTGGCCCATCGAGACGAACGTGTCGGCGTAGATCGCGTCGGCGTAACGCACGGCGGCGAACGGGTCGTGACACATCGTGAAATCCATCTCGGGACACGCGGCCATGACTTTGTCGGCGAAGGCCTGTTCGAGCGCGTAATCCGGCGGACTGGCCAAGGTAAACGCCGCGCCGAGCTTGCCGCAGATCATCGCCAGCGACCGCGCGACGTTATTGCCATCGCCGACGAAGACGACGTGCTTGCCGCTGAGGTCGCGGCCGAACGCGTCCATGATCGTCATCGCGTCGGCGAGCGCCTGCGCGGGGTGCGCGAGGTCGCTGAGCATGTTGATGATGGGGACGGTCGCGTGCTCGGCCATCTCGATCAGGTTGGCGTGATCGTAAACCCGCGCTGCGATGCCGTGCACCATCCCGTTCATCACGCGGGTGAAGTCGGCGACGGACTCTCGCTTTCCGAGCCCGACTTCGGCCTGGCCGAGGACGATGGCGTTGCCGCCGAGTTCGTACATCCCCTGTTCGAAGCTGACGCGCGTCCGCAGCGAGGGCTTCTCGAAGAACATGCCCAGCGTCTTGCCTTTGAGGATCGGCGCGTTGGCGACGCCTTGCTCGCGCTGCTCGCGCAGTTCATAGGCGCGATCGAACATGCGGTCGAGTTGATCGCGTTCGCAATCCTTGATCGACAGAAAATGGGTCACGGGTTCGGTCTTTGTGGCGGTGGGGTTGGACATGGGGTCCGCCTTCAGGCAACGGGTGGTCTTCTGCGTAGCCGCGGCTAACACGCGGGGCGGCGATTCGCAGTCGGGTTGGTCATCCATTCAATAACACAAGTCTTTTATCGTTTGGCCCCCGCGTGTTTCACGGCGGCGACGAATCGCATCCATCACAAAACGATTTCGGTGCCGACGCCTTCGTCGGTGTAGACCTCGAGCAGCAGCGCGTGAGGGATGCGGCCGTCGATGATGTGCGCTTTGCTGACGCCGCCTTCGAGCGCGGTCAACGAGGCTTCGACCTTGGGCAGCATCCCGGCGGAAATAACACCCGAGTCGATCAGCGCGTCGATTTCCTGGCGATCGAGGTGTCGAGCGAGGTCGTTGACGTCGTCGGACTTGCGGATCCCGTGGGTATCGGAGACGAGGACGAGCTTCTCGGCGTGGGTCGCTTTGGCGACGTGGCCGGCGACCGAGTCGGCGTTGATATTCAGCTTGCCGCCGGCCGGGTCGCGCGCGATCGGCGCGATGACCGGGATGATCCCCGCTTCGCAGACCGCTTCGAGCAGCGCCGCGTTGACTCTGGTGACCTCGCCGACGCTGCCGATGTCGATCTTTCGGCCCGCTTCGCCGTCGAGAAACAGTCGCTTGCCGAAGACCACGCAACTCGACAGCGAGTGCAGGCCCATGCCGCGGTAGCCTTCTTCTTCGATCGTCTTGACCATGCCCGCGTTGATGTCGTTGATGAGCACGTGCTCGGCGATCGCCAGGGTTCGGTCGTCGGTATAGCGTCGGCCCTGAACGAATTGGGCTTCGAGGCCGGCCTCCTCCATCGCCTTGGTGATGC
>JBMYUK010000365.1:0-3273 GCA_049605275.1 Phycisphaeraceae bacterium | reverse complement strand
CATGGTCCCCCTCGTAACCGTTCACCACCACCCCCGCCACCGTCGCCCCCGCCTCCCGCAACAGCTTCACCGTCATCGCCGTGTGATTCAACGTCCCCAGCCCCGCCCGCGTCACCACCACCGCCGGCAAGCCGAAACACTTCGTCTCCAGCCACGTCGCCGTCGGCTCGGCAGGGTCCAACGGCACCATCACGCCCCCTGCGCCCTCCACCACCAGCGCATCCCCATAACCATCGATCTGCGGCAGCGCATCGGTCAACCGGTCCCAGGGCATCGGCTCGCCCAAACGCTTCGCCGCCACCGCCGGCGCCAGCGGCTCGCGATAACGGATCGGGTTGATCACGTCCAGCGGCAGTCGGCAATCGCTGAAGTGCGCCAACGCCTCGGCGTCTTCGTTAATCAGCCCCTCGCGTTCCTTGCGGCACCCCGTCGCGAACGGCTTGCACACCGAGACCCTCGCGCCCGGCCGCTGCTGACCGAGCGCCCGCGCGATCGAACACGCGACCACGGTCTTGCCGACCCCCGTGTCGGTCCCGGTCACGAACAGCCCCGGCGTCTGAAATCGGATCGTCGGCCACATCGCCGGCATCATAGACGCAATCGCCGACGCATCGACCCCGGCCCAACGTCCGAGAACTCGCCGACGCATCGACCCGAGCGACCATTCACTGACCCGACCCGACTCCGCCGATCGATGACCTTGGTTAGGCATCCGCTTACCGCCATTCTCAGGAGCATCACGATGGTGACACAGGCCGACATCGATCTGATCGAATCCGAACTCCAGCAGCTCCGCACGCTGCTCATGACCTCGCGCGAACGCGTTCGGCCACGCCTCGAAGCGCTCGTCGATCGAACCGAACAGCTCCAGCTCGACGGCCAAGGCTCCGCCTACCTCCCCACCATCAACAACGTCCATAAGCTGCTGCTCTCCTTCCAACGCGGATTCGAGGTCAACGACAAGCTCCGCAAGATGACCCCGCAGCGCTGACGCATAACCACGCCAAGCCACGCCGCGACGCGGACGCCGACACGCAGACCCACGGCTACGAACACAGCGACGTCTGGCACCGATCCCTCGACCTCCTCGAACACGTCGGCCAACTCGCCCGCGCCTTCGAGCAAGACGACTTCGATCTCGCCGGCAAGCTGCGCGCCCTCGCCGCCGACCTGCCCGTGCGCTGCGCAACGTGCTACGAAGCGGCCGACTACCCATCCGTCCAACGCGACGCCGAGGCGACGATGAAGCGACTCTTTCTCCTGCTGCTCCAGGCACAGATCGCCGAGCACCTCGGCCTCGCGACCCGGCGACAGATCAAAACCCTTCGCAAAAAGCTCGACGCACTCGATACCGCGCTCGTCCGTCTCCCCGACGAACTCTTCGAAGACGACGGCCTGGCCGAAGACGATCCCCGGCTCGCCGCGTGATCCGCTTGGCGGTCTGGCCGTCTGGCCGCGAACTACAATACGCCGATGGATCATCGAAGCGTCATCGTCGTCGGGGCCGGGCCGATCGGACTTGCGCTGCACGTCGTGCTCAAGCGCATGGGCGTCGATTGCCTGCACCTCGAAGCCGGCGCGATCGGCCAGACCGTCACCTGGTACCCCAAGCAGGCGCGATTCTTCTCCTCGCCCGAGCGGATCGCCATCGCCGGCGTCCCGCTCAATACGCCCGACCAAACCAAGGCCACCCGCGAGCAATACCTCGCCTACCTCCGCTCGATCGTGCAGCAGTTCGATCTGCCCGTCGCCACGCACGAACCGGTCCGCCGAGCTAAGCGCGACGACGCCGGGGGATTCATCGTCCAAACCACTCGAAGGCGGGTCCGCTGCGACCGCCTCGTCCTCGCGATCGGCGACATGCATCGGCCGCGCGAACTAGGCGTCGACGGCGAAGACCTGCCCCACGTCAGCCACTACTTCGACGAGCCGCACGGCTACTTCGGCCGAAACCTGCTCATCGTCGGCGGACGCAACTCCGCCGCCGAGGCCGCGCTGCGATGCCACCGCGCCGGCGCCAACGTCGCACTCAGCTACCGCGGCGACAGCTTCGACGACAACGGCATCAAGTACTGGCTGCTGCCCGAACTCAAAGCCCTCATCAACGCCGGCGAGATCAAGTTCCACCCGAACACCGTGCCGACGGCCATCACCGACACGCACGTCACGCTGAAAAAGGAGCTGAAAAAGGTGTCAGACACCGTTGATGCGGTGCCAGCCGATCACGTCCTGCTCCTCACCGGCTACACCCAGGATAAGACGCTCTTCGAGATGCTCGGCGTCGAGCTCGTCGGCGAGAACCGCGCCCCGGCCGTCGACGCCGACACCATGCAAACCGACGTACCCGGCCTCTACGTCGCCGGCACCGCAGCGGCCGGCACCCAGCAACGCTTCAAACTCTTCATCGAAAACTGCCACGTCCACGCCGCCAAGATCGCGCAGGCCATTACCGGTGAAAGCCCGCCCTTAGAGTTCATCAATCAGGCGGCAAAAACCTTTGGCTTGGAAGAATCCTAAGCCGTCGTGCGACGACACGACGGTCGAGCCAGTACGAACGTGACGATCGGGTCGCGAGTTGTCCGTCGAGGCGTTGCTCGACGGCTTGGTCAGTTCTTCGCCAACAGCTCGCGGACGTCGACGACCTGCATCCCTGCTTCGCGTGCCGAGACGACGCCCGGGTCGGCGTCTTCGTAGGCGACGCAGGTCGTCGGATCGACACCGAGCAGTTGCGCCGCTTGGAGATAGGTTTCGGGATGCGGCTTGTGGTGTTCGACGTCGTCGGCCGAGACGACGTGGCTAAACAGGTGGCCGATGTCGACCTGCGCGATGGTCTGCTCGGCGGTGCGTCGCTTGCCGCCGGTGGCGATGGCCATGGGGAGTTGGCCGTGGTGCTCTTCGGCGATCGCCACGACGGGGTCGATCCGTTTGATCGCGGGGATGTGCGGGAAAAACGCTTCGTACTTGGCTTTCGCGACGGCGGGCGCGTCGGCGTCGATGCCCTGTTCTTCGCAAAGCAGCTCGACGATCTTCACGGTCGCCATGCCGCCGCAGGAATAGAACTTCGCTTCGGTGAAGGTCAGGCCGGTGGGCTCGAGCGCGGTCTGCCAGGCGAGGTAATGCGCGGGCATCGTGTCGGCGAGCGTGCCGTCGAGGTCGAAGATCACGTGTGTGCCGAGCCGCCGCGCCTCGAGTACTCGGTACGCCGACCGGCCGTTGTGCGTGATCGTGTCGTGCAGGACGATGGACAGGGGGAGCCGCTTGCGCGGTCGGTTC
>JBMYUK010000364.1:0-3277 GCA_049605275.1 Phycisphaeraceae bacterium | reverse complement strand
GGCGTCGGCCGGGGGCTTAAACGATTTGGGCTTAGCCGCCGCCGGTGGACTTCTGCAGGCCGCGGAAGTCGCGGGCGAAGGCCCCGATGTCGAGGTTGATGTCCCAGCCGATGCCCCATTGGCCACGGTCGAGCACGAAGCGGCGGACCTGCGGGGTGCGGTTGGTGCCGGCCCGGTAGACGACCTTGATGGTGCGTCGCGAGGCGGCGAGGAACCAGTTGGTGGCGGTGCCGGTGTAGGCGGTGCCGGTCGAGGGGTCGGTGACGCCGGCGACGCCGAGGCGGTTTTCGCTGATGACGGTGAGGCCTTCGCCGCTGAGGACGTTCTTGGTGCCGTTGGCGGCGGCGGCCTCGCGGATTTCCTGCGACTCGACGAGTTGGCGGGCGGTGAACCGCAGATCATGAGGCAGGATGATGTGTTTGCCCATGAGGTTGAGCTGGCGGTTGCCGCGGGTCTGCTTGGCCATGGCGGTGAGCAGGGCCTGGAGGCCGGCCGAGCCGAGGACATTCGTGCCGGTGTTGCCGTGGTCGGAGTGAAACAGTGCCGTGCCGTCGCCCATGGTCGGGTTGGCCAGCAGGATCGAGTAGACCAGGTCCGGGCGGAGCTGGGCGGCTTCCACGGCCATCTCGCGCGGCAGCTCGGTCAGCACGCTCATCATGTCGTCGATGATGTCCTGCTCATCGGCGACGAACTGCTCGGCGTAGCGGGCGACCTTGTAGGTCTCGGCTTCGTCATCGATCTGAGCGTGGTTGGCCGTGCCGCCACGGGCGAGCTTGGTCATGCCCGAGGTCTTGCCCAGGGTGATGTCCGTGTTGGTCTTGAAGTCGGCGACGTCGCCTTCTTCGGTCCACAGCCGCGAGGTGTCGGCGGCGGTCTCGAAGCCGAGGGTCATGTGCGCGTTGACCGAGTCGGTGAAGATCTGGCCGAGCGTCGAGGTCGAGACGGCGGCACGGATCATGTCTTCGCGGCGGTGCGGGATGGGTCGGTTTTCGGCCTGCAGCGCGTGGCGGCAGTAGTCGACAAGCGACATGTCGCTGAAGCGCTCGCCCTGGTCGGCGAGACGTTCCTGGGCGCGGGTTCGGTCATCGCCTTGACTGCGGACGGCGACGGGGAGGCGTTGGAAGTCCAGGCCGCCACGGAGGCACAGACCGGCCCCGAGGGCGCGGGCCATGTCGCTGCCTTGGAGCGAGTTGGTGTGCATGGCCGGTGCGTTGGGCTGTGCCCCGCCGTCGCCTGCACGCAGCGATCGCTCGTGCTGGAGGATCGCGGTCGCGGCCTGGTCGGTGGTCCAGACCTCGTTGATCGCCCGGGTGATGATCGACTCGGGGGTCTGGTCGGTGGCCAGGGCCCGGATGCCCGCGATGCGCTCGCGCTCGAGGCTTGCGGCGCGTTGGGCGATCGTGTTGGGGTCGGCGTTGTTCGCGGGGGTGTTGGCGGAGGCGTTGTTCGGCGACCCGCCCGCTGAAGCGTTGGCTGTCGGCGGGGCGTTGCGCTGGCCGTCGGCGGGCGGTTGGCCGGCTGGCGGCTGCTGGGTGCCGTTGCCGCCCTGCTGGCCGGCGTCGGATCGCTTGGTGATGCCGTCGTCGGCGAAGGCGTCGGGGTTGGCCTGGACGGCGGCGGCGTGGCGGGCCTGTTCGCCCCGGAGGCGGGCGAGGAACGCGGAAGCGTCCTGGTCGGTGGCGTCGGATCGGAGGCCGAGGGATTGGAGGTAGGCTCGGAGTTGTTTGTTCACGGGAGAAGTCCTTTCGGTTTGGTTCTGGGGGGTGTTGCCCTGGTCGTTTCTGATTTTTGCGGCGGGGTCGGCACCGACGGGCACCAAGGAAACCTCGCGGATGGTCCAATTCGTGGCGACGCGCAGGACGCGTCCGTTGGCGGTGTACGTTTTGCCGAAGATCTTCTTGGATTCGCCCGGCTGAATTTCGTCGTACTCGTTAACGCGGTAGCCGACCGACACATCGGTGATGAAGCCGCGTTTGACTTTTTTCCACGCACGTTCGGATCGCTCGTCGTCGTCGAACGTCAGCGTGGCGAGCACTTCCTCGCCTCGCGGCGTGAAGTTGCTTGCGCCGCCATGCACCGCGTCCAGGTCGTGGCGGAAGTGATTGGCCAGCATCGGCACGCGACCGACGGGCTGCATGCCCTTGACGACCAGGACCTCGTCGATGACTTGCATGCGGCGAAAATCAAAGACCTGCACAACACGCTCGGTCGCGGCGATTGTTTGCACGGTGCGCGAGGCCTCGTCCACCGTCTCGGCACGGACGGCGATGGTCAACGCGCTGAGGTCACGCTTCTGGGTGACATCAGCGGCGTTACGCACGCCGTTGATCGGTTGGTTAGGCACTCGCACTGGCAGCCTCCTTTGGTGTCGGGGCGGGCTTGTCGCGTGTCTTTTTATTTGCGGGCTGGTCGATGCTTTCGGCGTCGCCGAGGATTTTGATGGCCTTGAGGACCTGGTCCATCTCGGGGTACGGGATGCCGGCCTTCTCGAAGGCGGCGCGTGATCGTTTTTCCTGGGCGAGGTACTGATCGCGGTTGGTGCCGGTCGAGTCGAGCATCTGGTCGAAGCTGAGCGCACCCAACGCGCGTTGGATGCCCAGTCCGCTCCACTCGCGGTTAAGGTCCAGGCGTTGGGGCTGGGGCCAGTGCCACATGAGCTGAACCGAGCGGAAGTCTTTGGGCCGGGGGACGGCCAAGCCTGCGCTTATTTGCGACAGCCGGGCCTCTCGCTCGACCTTGCGGAGCAGGGGCGCGAGGTCGCGGCTGCTGATCCAGTGTCGCGTGCGGCCGATGCCGCGCCAGTAGCCCAGGTCGTCGAAGCGGGCCGAGCTGTAGTTGTGGTCGCTGGCGTCGTGCTTGACGCGCAAGAGCGGCATCTGGACCGGCGCGCCGATTTCGCGGATCCGCTCATCGCGGAAGTCGAGGTAGCTGGTGTTGGGCTGGTTGGCCTGGACACCTTTGACGCTGTAGCCGGGAGCCATCATCTTGAGCGTGCGGCGCTCGAGGTCGGTCGATTCGTTGACGGCGACGAAGTCCACGTCCGGGCCGGTCGCCTCGCCGAAGACGGCGAACTCCGCGGCGTTGCGGACGGCGTCGAGGATTTCGTTGTCGCCGTCGCGGATGTCGGCGATGACCTGGAGGCACGGGGCAAGCCAGGGGATGCCGCGGACTTGGCCGGGCTCGTTGCGCTGGAAGCGGTGGGCGACCAGGTCGGCGGCGATGAACTCCGGCTCGTTGTAGAGCGAGGCCAGGTGATCGCTCTCGGGCGACTGGTCGA
>JBMYUK010000363.1:0-3282 GCA_049605275.1 Phycisphaeraceae bacterium | reverse complement strand
CGAGGAGGTCCTCGGTGGCTTGGTTAAGGATTTCGTCGACGACGGCGGCGACGACGGCCTCGATATTGGATTCGGGCCGGGGGATGCGCTCGAACCTAGCGAGTTGCAGGAGCGAGGCGGCGAGGATCGTCATGAGGACGATTGAGACGAGGACAAGCACGATGGCCGAGCCGCGTCGGTCGGCGCGTCCGTTGGCTCGGCGGCGTTCGCGGGTGGTGTTGGGTTGGGGCATGGGGTCTCTCGCTTTCGCTACGGCCGGGGCACGCGGATGATCCGTTCGAACCATCGGCCGGAGATCTGGTCTTCGTTGTTTTCGTCGATCGCGCCGTCGCCGTCGTTATCGATCCCGTCGCGCAGCGCCAGCGGGTGGTTGCTGGTCAGCCGGCCGCGGGTGTCGTGCAGGCGGTAGCGGATGCGGATGAGATACGGCCAGTAGGAGTGGGCCGTGTTCGGGGTGCCGACGACGCCGCCCTGGTCTTCGAAGGAAAAGTGGTCGTTGACGCGGAAGATGAAGGCCTTGGCGTTGGCGTTGAGGTTGACGAAGGGTCGGGGGATGCCGAGTCCGCCGACCCAGTTGGTCGCGCCGCCGATCGTGTTTTGTACGGGGTCCAGCGCGTCGTACCAGAAGATGGGGGCGTCGGTGGTGGCGCTCTGCCCGCCGAAGGCCGTGTCGATCTGGCCGTCGCCGTTGAGGTCGGCGGCGAAGTCGATGATGAACTCGCTGCAGCCGGGCGCGAGGATCGGATGACCCTGAGCGATGGCACCGGCGGCGAAATTGGTCGCGTCCGGATCGGGGGAGGTGTTCACCCGCAGCCGATCGTTGTTGAATCGGTACAGCGTGTTGAGGTAATCGACCTCGTCGTTGATGGGCACGTTGTCGGTCAGCAGCGCGTAGAAGCCGCTGTAGTCCTGATTCGTCACGTCGGTCAGGCCCATGAAGACGTTGCTCGGGGTGACGAAGCCGCTGTTGACAACCGGCGCGTTGTAGTAGGCGCTGGTGGCGTGGGTGATGTTGGTGGCGTTGACGCTGAGCGCGTTATTGGTTGCGGTGTTGGTCGGGTCGAAGAGCAGGGCCTGACGACCGAGGATGAAGTCGTTGGCGATGCGGTCGAGCCCGGCGTCGGCCTCGCCGAGCGCGGTGTTGGCGGCGGCCGAGCGGGTGCCATCGGGCTCGGTGCGCTGCACGTGACCGTACCAGACTTTGGCTTTGTCGTTGGCCAGGCCGACGAGCGTCGTGCCGTAGCTCGCGTTGTTGAGCGGGGTCATCGCGCTAAGGCCCTGGGCGTCGCGGATGAAGACCATCTGATCGATGCGCAGCGGCACGGCGTTGGGCGCCTCGGTCAGGGTCTGCGGATCGCGGATCGTCCCAGCCGGCAGGCGGCGCTGGTAGATCACGAGGAACCCGCCTTCGTTGACCGACGCGCTCGGGCCGATCATCGCCGCGGCGTCGTTGTCGATCTGCTCGTTGACCACGCGCGTCGTCGCGATGACCTTGCTCGTCTGCACGCTCGTCGTCACTGCCACGGACGTGTCCTGGAACAGCTCGTTGATGAGAAACAGCATGAGCCCGAGGATCGACAGGGTGACGATCAACTCGACGATCGTGAATCCGTGTTGGGTGGGGCGAGGGGTCATGGGCGTGTCGTCTTAAAGCGTTTCGAGGCGAGGGACCGTCGTTTCTTCGTTCGGTCGATTCTTAAAGCGATCAGCTCAGGGCGCGGGCACGTCGATCTTCACGGTGACGACGCGCTGGGCCGGGCTGCTGGTGCCGCCGAACCGCGGGGCGTACCAGAGCCGGGTCGGGTTTTGCGGCGTGGTGACGACGTTGCGCAGGACGGTGAGGACGCTGCTGTCGCCGTTGACCGCGGTGATGACGTGGTCGTTGCCGTTGCTGTCCATGACGATGTCGGAGGCCTCGAGATCCGTGCCGCCGCTGAGCGTGATGATGTTGTCCGCGACGCCGGCGATGGCGATCGATCGGACCTTGGGGAAGTTGTCCGGGTCGCTGGGGTTGGCGTCGGTCGCGGGGGCGCCGGTGTAGGTGATGCGCGAGTCTTTCTCGAGCAGGAAGATGCGCATGACCCACTGCTGGCTCGAGCCGGTCGCGTCGCCGTTGAGGTCCTGAATGAACGGCACCCAGAAGAGGTCGCAGTCGTTGATGTCCGTGCCGTTGACCTGCGAGAGCGGGTAGCTGCGCAGCGTGTACGGGTACAGCTGATCGATCGCCGCGCTCAGGCGGAGCAGCGGAAACGCGTTCGACTCGTTCGGCCCCGCGACGCCGTGATACCCCGCCAGATCGCCCGTCGCCGGCGCCTGGAACGTCAGTCGCTTGGACTGCACGATCGCCACCGCGCTCTGCGCCGCGATCTCGCCGATCACCTCCTGGTTCGTCTCACGCTGCAAAATCGCCGCGGCCGGGAACAGCGACACCACCGCGATCATCCCGATCGCAAAGAGCCCCAGCGAGATCAGAATCTCCACCAGCGAAAAGCCTCGCGTCAAATGCGCTCGGCCGGGCCTCTCTCGCGTCTTCCTAATTGGTGCGGTCGTGTCGATCATCCGATCCTTCGGCTCCTGTTCGATGCTGCTTCGATGGCGATGACAAGCGTCGGTGCCATCGTTTCATATCACCAATCCGCCGGCTACTCCTGCTGCTCGTCGCGCAGCGCGATCCCGGTGTGCGGGCTGAAAAAGAGCGTCCGCCCGTTTTCTTTCAGCCACTCCCCGGCCGCGCTCGTCAGGCCGACCTCTCCGCCGCCTGCGAAATCGAAATCATCCGCGAAGTCCTGGCTGTTGTAGACCACCACGCCCGGCACGCAGGGAATCGCCTCGAAAGGCAGCTCGCGCACCAGCGTCGTCGCGTCGGGCAGTTCGTTGTTCGACCCCGCTCGGCCGGACCACGCCGAGGGGTTGTAACCGGCCGGCCGAGTGTCGGCGGTGATGTACCGCCCGTTGCCGTCGGCGTCGTAGTAGATCCGCCCGTTCGTGTCGCCGTATGCCATCTGGCCCGAGGCGTTGAACGCGATCGCGAACGGCGGGGCGATGAACCGCACGTCCCCCGCGCCGTTGCCCGTCCGCTCGATCCCCGCGATGCCCACTCGGTCCGGGACCAGGATGTAATCCACGCCGGGGATATCGAGATAGCCGTTGACCTCGGGGATGAAGTCTTCGAGAAAAGCGTTTGACCCGTTGCGGGCGTTGCGGTGATTGAAGACGATCCGGATCTCGCCGGTCGGACAAAACAGCGCCGCCGTCCCGCTGTACGACTCGTTCGTCGGCCCG